>CAZVIT010000010.1:0-23990 GCA_964626865.1 uncultured archaeon
TTTGTTTCTTCACCTGTTAAGACATATTTTCCGTCATCAGACATTTCCATATATCTTATACCATCTGCCAACGTCTTAGTATTGTACGGGTTATACGGGGAAGATGTGTCATTTTTCCATAGCGAAACTGATTGTGCATAAGTCGCTGAAATATTTTTTGAATCTGATGATATAGCCACATTGGTAACTGAACTAGTAGAAGACCACGTCCAAACTGGTTCTTTTGACGCTTCAACTTGAGAAAATGAAGCTAGTATAATTAGAAAGAAAGCAAATGCAACGAAATTTCTTATCAAACTCAATATATTCCTCAGATGTAATTAGTAGGGGGGATTTATTACTGTGAGCCTACCCTCTCATTAAATTGTAGCGCCCACGTAATTCTAACACCTCAAGGGCCTCAAGAACTTCTTTAGATGATTCCCATTTTGAATAAGCTTCAAGAAATATCTCTCTTCCCGATATTTCTGAATGATGTGCTTCCAATGATTCCAAAAATACACGAAGATCGGATGCCCTCGACTCTACATCATCATTAAATGTAGACAAACCAAAATCAATTGCATGCAAATCCCCAGATATCATGAAATTACTAGTCGTTGGATCTCCATGAACTATACCTGATGAATGAATTTGTGCCAAAATTTTTGCAGATGAAATAAGATACTCCTTGTATTTATTAGTTCTAAGTCCTTTTTCAAGTGTAATACCTTCTAAAAACTCCATTATAATTTCAGATTTTTCAATATTAACTTCATACAAGGAAGGAACTAAAACTCCCTTTGATAAAAGACGCTCAATTACACGAGACTCACTTCTCAACCTTTCAGTTACTAACCTTTTTTCCAAATCTGGATGTCTGTACGATCTTTTGTTTCTTATCTTAGAAATTGCTGAGGCTCCTTGCCATTTAATTTTCTCAACCACAGCCTCAGCCCCTCGAAATATCATCTCCATGTAACCTCCACCATATCTGTTCTATACTTCTGATGAACCCTATTATCTTCTTCAGTAACTTGATAGTCTGCGCTAATCATTTGATAGCCAAGCCAGCCAATCATTACGCCATTATCTACACAAAGGTCTTTTGATGGAATAAAACACTTAACGCCTCGTTCTTCAGCCATAATAGTAGCCATTTCTCTTAATCTTTCATTACAAGCAACACCTCCCCCAAGAACTAACTCCATTTTTCCAGTATGGGCAAGTGCTCTTTCAGCTACCTCACAAGACATTGCAAAGGCATTTTCTTGTAATGAATATGTTACTGTTTCAATAGAATAGCCTGAGTCTAACTTAGATTTAGCTGCTGTCATTAAACCTGAAAATGCCATATCCATCCCTTTTACTGAATAAGGTAAATCCAATAATTCAGGTCCTTTAGCTAGCTTTTCAATTTTGGGACCTCCTGGAAAACCCATTCCAGCTTCTCTAGCAAATTTATCCAAACCATTACCTATCCCTATGTCTATAGTTTCTCCAAAAACTCTGTATTTTTCAGAGGCATATGCTATAACTTGTGTATTAGCTCCTGACAAATAAAGAAGTACTGGATCCGTTGCACCTTCCAGTAAACCTATTTCTAAATGAGCAACACAGTGATTAACACCAATAAGAGGAATATCGTGTGTGTAGGCAAATGCCCTTGCTGCTGTTGCACCAGTTCTTAGACAAGGTCCTAAACCTGGACCTCTCGCAAATGATACTAAATCAATATCAGAAGGTGTTAAATTTGCTTCCTCGAATGCTTTTCCAAAAATTATAGGAAACTTATCTGAATGGTGTCTTGCAGCTTCACGTGGATGAATACCTCCCTCCTCAGGAATATACATTGATCTTTGATTAGATAATATTTTACCCTCTGAATTTATAATTCCAACACCTGCTGTGTGGGCTGTTGATTCAATACCTAAAATTATCTTTGACACTTTTACTCTTCTTCATCTAAACTATTATCCTCAGAATCTCCATTTTCTGAAGCCAGTGTTATGTCTTCCTCAGATAACTCATCTGCATCTTCAACTCCAGAATAAATAATGTAGGAACATGCCGTTAGTATGATTAGAATACCAAATAATGCAAGCATATTCCCAGAGTCCATGTCGCCTTCATTTTTACTACCTACTTCCACGAATCTAGACAAGGAAAGTGTTGAATTTTCATTCAAAGAACTGAGGTCTAAATTAGTAGTAATTCTCAATGATAATGGACCCTCTAATGAGGCCTGCCAAGAAATATTACCCACTGTTTCCCCATTTGGAGAAAGAGATATGCTGTCTCTGGCAAAACCTTTGTTATTGTTTATATCCATATCTAAAAATAAATTGGAAAAATTATAATCTGTAGGATTGTCAATTGTGACAAGAACATTAATTTCTGACCATTTTGGAACAACTTGGCCTGGTTCCCAAAGCTTTCCTGCCGCATAAACTTCTGCAGATTTATATTCTATAGCTGACACATCAAGATTAAAATAACGTACAAGTGCAGTATTCTCAGTTATAACTTGTGACCATTGATCATCTACATGTGCGAGACCAAAATTTGCAAATGCTGTAAAATTAGCAAGATGATCTATTCGCTGACCTTTTGAATCAATCTCATATTCCTTAACCCAATTCCAAGTACCTAGCATAGTATCATCAACATCCCATTGTCGAATTTGAAAACCTGTAACTGATGAACCTGTTGGAGTGTCTATAGCTGTGAAATTAACCCACCATTCCTGTGTCATCCAGGACGTACAATTAGTAAAACTAACTTGGTTTTGAGCAGGGATTGTGCCTATAGAACGAAGGCCAAGTGTATAATTTGTTATAAAAACATTATTCATATTAAGAATAGTATCTTCTGAGAATATTCCATAATTAACAATACTGTGTCCATTCAACAATGTATCTACAATCATTGCTTCGCCACCTACAAGCCAAATCATCGAATAATCTATACTTGTATTTGAAATAACTAAAGAACCTGCATCCGAAACAATTGTATACATACTGTAGGAAAGTGTATCGTTGCCAATTGTACTAATTGTTGAATTTGAAATACGTAATTCTCCCGTTGAATTAATTCTAATCTCAGAGATAGTCAAATCAATAGATCTATTCACATTTATATTAGAATTCTCAATTGATAAATTACCATCAACAAGGATATCTCCATCAAGCCATATTTCTGAATTTGAAATAGTAATATCATCGCCATAATTTACCTTCAAAACATCATATTCTAATGTTTCAGAAGATACACCATTTATTACAAAAATTAGTGAAAAAATAAAAACTCCACTGAAGAGATGGCCCAAATTCATAATATTACAAAGACTATCCCTTATAAATTCTATCTACCTTAGGTGTGAAACTCGTTTTAAAGGGAGCTTTATCTGCCATACCAATGAGAAAGGTCCTAGGCATAATCCTAATCATTATGATGCTGCCTATTGCACAATCTGAGATTGATGAATATACTAGTCACCCAGGGAATATTCCTAATTTTCATAATTTTAAAACTCCGCAATTAGAACCTGGAGATGATGGAGTCTTTTCTCTTGAAGTACAAAATAGGTACATTGAGAATATTGCAAACGTGAGCATAAATGCTGAAATATATCATAGAGCAGACATAGAGGAATCCGAGAGCTTAGATGAAATTAATAGCGGAAAAAGGCCAACTATTACTGAAAATTGTTGGAATTATAAAGGTGAAGAAGAAAACTGCTCAGACAGTTCTAATCCTAAAACCGCTAACTTTAACATAGGGACAATTTTAGTTAATCAAACCGTACAATTAAGATTTGATATAAATACAAATGAAGACACTGAAGAAGGAACCTATTTTGTTAGATTCTCCATGAATTATGAGTTTAATGAGACTGAAAGAATACTTCAATCAAGAGGATTTTGGAATATGGATCAATGGACTAATGCTACAACCTATCTTTCGGAAGATTATCCCGGAAATATTAATCTTGATTCACTAAATGTTGATGGAATAATACCTGATTCTTCATTTGGAGTAAAAAAACCAATCCCAAAATGGCCACTATATATTCTAATTACACTTACAATTATATTTGCTGGATTATCGATAATATTTTACCTTGAAGAAGAAGAAACATATCCTAAATTAAATAAATGGCTTCAAAAGGTGAGGGGCAAATTTAATCAATTTTGGCTGCGTTTTAAGTACCGAAAAAGCAGCTAAAGAAGCATAATCCAAATCTCCAGTTTTCTCTATTACTTCTTTTACTTTGGGTTCTCCTAGTATAGATATTATTTCAGCTAATTCATCATCATTTAAACTCAAGAATGCTTTCCTAAGATAAGTACCCTTAGTCAATTCACCACCTATTCTATTCGAAATGAGGTCTTGATATACACATAAATTATTAGAACTTAGGTCTCCAGAATCTAATGCCTTTGATGCTACTTCAAATGCTGCATCAGCAGAAATCAAACCTGAGTAAATTCCTCCACCTGATGTCGGCTTAGCCATACCTGCTGCATCTCCAGTAAGCATTACATTATCTGCATAACAAGGATTAGCAATTCCAAAAGGAATTAATCCACTTATTAAATTAATGATTTTAGCCCCTCCAAGAAATTTTGAAGGTACTCCTTTCAAAAAATAATCTTTGAAAAAAGGCATCGGTTTATGAGGTAAAGTTGTAGCTACACCAATACGTCCTTCATTTGGCCCTGTAGGAATTCCCCAACCAAAGAAACGTGGTGCTAATTCTGAACCTACGAAAAGATCTACATGGGTATCCTTTCCATTGTATCCCTTAACATCTCCACCAAATGCCATTAGTATCTCCCTTTTGCCACTTATTCCTGAATTCTTTGCTACTCTTGATAATGGGCCGTCAGCTCCAATCAACAATTTAACTTCAATATCAAATTTCTTATCTTTATTTCTTACCTTTGCTTTGATGCCTCCGTCTATCTTTTCATGGCTCAAATAAGTGTGTCCATGCAACAATTCAGCTCCAGCCTCAGAAGCTTTATTTGCTATCGATCTATCTAAATCTGGCCTATCAATAACTAATGCTTTTGTTTCTGTAGCCTGAAATTCCAAGAAAGACTCTTTAGGGCCCCATAATCTAGCTCCATCCATTTCTTTCAATATAGGTCGCTCGTAACCAAGATACTCAAATGTTCTCGGTGTTATCAGACCTGCACACTGGCAAGGTTCCCCTATTACTTCAGCCTTATCTATCAGAACGGTTTTGTATCCTTCTTTGGCAAAGTTCCAAGCAATCCTAGAACCACTTGGTCCTGCTCCTACGACTAAAACATCAAGCATTGCTTGAGGCTTACTCTAATGGAACTAAGTCTACTTGACACTTATCAGTCAAACCAGCGTCTGCAAGTGTTAAATTATTATCTACTGCAACACCATTCAACATAACTGCAAAGTTTGCATGAGGTAATGGGAATTTCCCAACACAATTTTGCAATAGCTTGTTAACAGGCATATTAGATGGAACTTTGACATTTGCAGTCTTTCCATCTAAAGTTGAAACAATAGCTACACTAATCTTTGATGGAGGTGCTGCTGCAGGTTCATCTTCTGAACCCTCTTCATCTCCGCCTTCATCAGAATCACTTGATGATGATGGGGCACGACCTCGCCTTCTACGAACAAGTGCGTAAGGTATCGCTAAAGCTACTAAAGCTACTAATGCCAAGAATGGTATCAATAGAGGAACTCCTTTTACTAATTCTCTTTCAGTCAGGGTATTAATAAATTCAATCTCTCCAAGAACTGCCTGCAGTTGAAGCTCAAAGTCATCAATTACATACTCATCATTATCAGTTCCATCTCCACTATTTTCTGTATCACAATCATTACATTGCTGTATCTCAAAATTACCACTACCTGCATCAATGGTAAAAGTCAAAGTCAAGAAATCTTTATTGTCTTTCTCTGGAACTGTCCAACTGAAACTTACTTCTATACTATCGTCCTTGTTTATTGTTTCACCAATTTGCGTTTTGATGTCGGCGGTACCTGTGCTATCTTCAAAAATAAGTTGTAATGCTCCACTAAGTTCCCAATCTGCATTACCAATATTTTGTATAGTTACAGTAATATCAACTTTCTCTCCTACTTGAGGTGATGCTGGATCCATTATTACTTTCTTAATTTTAAAGTCTGGCAATACTGAAAATTCAACTGATGCTCCGCTCTGTTCAAACACACCTGACCTTGGCCATACATTATCTGAATATCTTCCTAATTCATCAAACATGCGACCTGTTTCTTCAGAGAAACCATCCCCCTCATCTTCACAAGTAAACGAATTAATCTCTACATCGTCACAAACTGGATTAACTTCTGCAGTGAATGCTGTCCACTCTTCAAGCTGTGCTTTCCATCTAAAGCGTACTTCTTGAGTTTCACCAGCATCCAAATCTACAGTTACATATTCTTGATTTGTACGGTCTTTCAGCATTACATTAGACTCACTACTTGTATCTGCTGTGATGTATAAACGTGCATCAGAAACATCTGCTGCACCTGCATTAGTAACAGTTACTGTAAAAGTTACAGTATCGTCCACATTTGGTGTAGTTCCACTAGTACCGGCATACTTGCTGTCCACACGCATTGCAGATATTTGTAAATCAGGTTTTACTCGAAGTAACTCAGAATATCTTGCATCATTATTATTCTCGTTTTCCTCTAATATTTCACCATTGTCATTATTCTTATCAAAATCTGCTCTGGCTTCTACATACCATTCACCGCCCTTGATAAGCCAATCATCAGAAACTAATTCTTTGGATTTGCCTTCCTTAATATTTGCAGATCTTCCAGAACTTCCATATAATTGATAGATGTAAGTGTTTTTGGAGTCATCAAAATCAAAACCTGCAATCAATAGTTCGTCAATTTCTTGCTGAGTTGTTGGTGCTTTCTTAGGATAATAATATATTTCTACATTGACATCATCTGCATCTGCTGCACCTGTATTTTCAACATCAACATAAACTACAACTGTATCTCCATCTTTAACTTGTGAAGCATTACCAAAAACTCCGTCAATTTCTATTCGAATATTGCTTTGACTGATAACTATTTCCGGTCTTTGGATAACTACTGTTAAATCAATCTCTTGACGTGCTTTAGGATCATCTTCTTCATTCTTAACTGAGATTGTAACTGTTTCATTGCCTACTTCAGCTTCATCATTTACAGAAACAAAAACCCAAAGATCATCGAGCTCTCCTTCTTCAATTGTTACTCCAGAATTTGGCCAACTTTGTGTTTTTGAACTATCTTGGAAAAAAGTAACTGTCCAGCCATCTTCAAGTGTAGATTCAACTTCTGGAATAAAAATGTCATCATTTGACCCTTTATTATCTAATTTAACCTTAAATTTTACACTATTTTGTGTACTTGATCCTTCATATTCTGGATATATTTCCTTGACACTATCTATTGCAGTAGCCTCCAATTCTCTTCTTGGAGAGGCAACTTCAAGATTGACTATAACTTGAACTGCTGGATCAATTCCATCATTAGGTGAAAACTCAGTAAGTACACTGTAATTTCCTATATCTGAATCTTGATCAGGTTCTACACATAGGTAAAGATACTTAGATTGACCTGCTCCAATTGTTCCTGAAAAAGAGCTTGAACAAGAAGGATTTTGGAATAATTCCACATTCCACTCATCTGGATATGTGGTTGCAATAGTTTCTACATTTACTGAATCTTGACCATTACCTGTGTTTGTAAGCTTGAAAGTAAATTTCTCAGTCCTTTCATCTGATTCCGTCTCAGTAGAAGGATAAGAAGTTATTGATTCTGAACCTACAATTTCCACTTTAGCTCCAAAAATTTGTCCTATATCTACTTGTAAAGTGGCTGTATCACTCTGATTTGGATCGCCATCTGATTTGACTTTTACCGTTACGCTATAACTGCTCTGCTGAAGTGCATTTCTTTCTTGATTTGACAGATTCGCAAGAACATATTCTGGTAATGTTATATTTATAGTAACTGAACCGGTCTGGTCTTTATCTAAATCAAGAGCACTTACATTAGAACTAGCCCAACCTAAATCATTATTCAATATTGAAATTTTTAGAGTGTCAGCTCCATCTCCAGTATTCTTAATATCTATACTGAACGATGCTGTAGAACCTGGTAATTTTTCAATCTCAGTTACATCCGTATTTACTTCTACTCCTCTACTCAAGTCTACTGTAACTGTAAAATTAATAATATCTACTGATTTATCTCCACTCTCGCAACCATCACAATCTGAAACTCCCTTTATTGCTAAAGGATAATCACCCTTAGTAGTACTCTCAGGAACTGTTATTGTTAGTGTTACCTCTTCAGTCATTCCTTCCGCCACATCAACAAACGATTTACTAAAATCTAAACCTGTCCAACCATCTGGTTTATCGACAATCGTCATAGCTACAACATCATCCCCAGTTCCCAAATTTTCTATATCTATAGTAACCGAAACTGGAACTCCAACTGTAGCTTGAATAGGTTGACCAGGATTATCAACAGATAAATCAATAAAGTATAGTTGATTAACTACAGTAATTATACCTACTGTTTTATTCGCATATTTAGGCGGATTTTCCTTTTGAGCTTCATCTGATGAAGCTGTCAAATTAATAGTAAATGCTTTATTATCTTCTTTAGGTTTTATCGTAACATTCAATTTAACCGTCTTCTCACCACCTGCAGGGACATCTTCAACTTGGAAAGAAACGGGATCTACTGACCATCCTGCTGGATAATCATCTATATTCACCGTAAATGTATCATTACCTGTTCCTTCATTCTGTATACGGACATCATATTGTATTGTTGAACCTGGATCTCCACTCTGAGATGAAACAACTACATCTACCTTAAACTGCTTATTAACTGATACTTTAACTGTTCCTGTATCATATGCAGAAGGATTATCTTCTGATGTACCATTTACAATAATATCATTATCGCCAACAGTAGCATCATCATCTATGTTAACTGTTAAATTAACTGTTTTTGTCTCACCGCTGGTTAATTCTACTTCATCGACTATTGAACCCCAAGAAGATTTAGCACCTTCAAGAGATAATGACACTGTGTCTTCACCATTACCTTTATTCTTTATTGTCATCTCAAATGTTAGTTCATCTCCTGGATCTCCTTTCTTAGAACTATCTCCAGACACTTGAACTGAAACTTCGTAAATTTGAAGAACATTAATAAATATATTTCTAGTCGTTGTTGTTGTATCATCCTCAGAAGTTGCCTTAACAATTAAAGTGTAACCATTCTTTGCCTCTGTATCTTTTGGCGGAGTCACTCTAAGTGTTGTAGTGTCATTTGAACCTGCTGAAAGGGTAAAAGCTGAATCACCAAGCTGACCCCAACTAGAATTTCCACCTACTAAACTCAACGAAATATCATCCTCTCCATTACCATCATTTGTAATTTTTATTGTAAAGTTTACCTGTTCCTCAGGTTTTGCCGATTGTGTATCCACTCCCTCTATCGCCAATTTGGGCTCATAATTCTGTAATACTGTAGTTCGTGAAGTATATGTAGAATTAACTGATGAATTATAATCCGAAGATATGGTGACAATTATACTAGTCTCAACGTCTGCTGCTGCATTCTCTGGTGCTTTAACAACTAAGACATCTGTTAATGTAATATTATCATCAACACCAAGATTACTAACCTTGTCTTGATCTAGTGATGCATCCCAGCCATCTGGCAAACTAGAAGTGTCGACTTCCAAATTAAATGTATCAACTGCATTACCCTTATTAGTTATCTCAAATGAATAATATACGCGTTTACCTGCTTCAACATCCTTCGAACTTGAACCTACTTTATCGACTTGAAGTGCTGGAAGTTGATTTACTTTAACAGTAACTGATGTTGATGATACAGTCTCACCATCTTCTGATGTAGAGACAATAGAAATACTTTTCAAACCTGCAATTGCTTCTATATCTGGCGTTACTGAAAGGTTAAAAAATCCAGTTTCATCAATATCAAGAGTCAATGTAGAAGGTTGGGGTGTGATATCCCAAGAATCTACACCATTAGCTGCAAAACTAATTGTTACACTATCTTCAGTGTTACCTCCACTATTCTTAACGCTAACTTGGAATTTTACATTCTCGTTTGGATCTACCGTCTTTTCCCCAATCGATGGAGTCAGTGTAGTTCCATAAACATTGTTAACTGTTAAAGAAGCTGTTTGAGTCTTAGTTTTACCACCGCTATCACTGTTTTGTGACTTAGATTTAAAACTAATCTGAGCTGTATCACCGCCTTCGGCTGTATTAGTTGTCCTATTAGCAATTTTTACAAAAAGAGTAGCTGTTCCAGACTCATCTTCCTCCACTGAAAGGGTAGATGGTAGAATAAATGCAGTGTAACCCGTAGGAATGGTAGAATTAGTCACACTCATATCATAAGTGTCATCATTATCACCTGTATTCTCAATCGTTATTGTGTATTGTAGCTGCTCTTCAGGATCTCCAGCTTGAGAGCTTGGGCTTACAGTCATCTTGTGATCATAAGCATCAGCTGAAGCTACTCCTGAGATTAGGAGGAATCCAAAGCATATTAGCGCAAGCGCCAACGTGTTAGCAAACCAATTTTTTAGGTTAAGGCTCATAGCGTATCGTAATTTCACCGGGAAAGTAGCATATAAAGCTTAGTGATTAATTATTAATAATAGTTGATAATAGTTATTTCATGAGTAACTCCTATTCACTACCTCCAATACTCGTCATGCAAATCGAAGCTCTCGTCGATTCAGGCCATTTTAGCAGCCGCTCAGATGTCGTTAAAGAATCACTAAGGTTCATGATTGAAAAGAAGAATCATCTAAGATATGCATCTGCAGTTGAAATATATAAGAAAGGAAAAGCCACATTGACAAAAGGAGCTGAAATTGCAGGAGTTTCTCCAGATAATTTTAGAGGAATTTTAAATGATCAAGGAATTGTAACTCCTGACACTGTGGAATGGGAATCCATTGAGTAATGCAAAACACTGATAACTACAAAAAAGCTGTAGAGTGGCTTGATAGGCTAAATCAAAACAAGATTATACCTGGGCTAGAACGTATTCAAAAACTAATGAATATAATTGGAAATCCTCAAAACAAACTGAGAATCATCACAGTTGGAGGGACAAATGCAAAAGGAAGTACCTGTTATAATCTTAGTAAGACACTAATGCAGACTGGTAAAAAAATAGGCTGTTTTACCTCACCCCATTTACATAGTGTAAGAGAAAGAATCAGAATAAATAACCGAAATATTGATAAAAACACATTTAGTATAGATTTGTTAAATTTAAAAAACATAGCAACTCAAAACAATATCAAAATAACATATTTTGAAGCATTAACTGCATTAGCCTATCAATATTTTAAGAAAGAAAATGTAGATTATGCTATAATGGAAATTGGACTGGGAGGAGAATGGGATGCTGTGAATATTGCTGACGCTGAAATTGCCATATTAACAACATTAGGATTAGATCATACTGAATATCTAGGTAATAATCTAAATGAAATTGCAGCTACAAAAGCCAAAATAGTCCGAAAAGAAAGCATAGTTATTACTGGTTGGGGAGAAGAATATCACAAATACATACCTAAATCAAAAGAATTCTATGAAGGAAAATCTGTCAGAGAATGGATTGAAATCTGCATCAAATGTCTAAATTTATCAATTAAACCAATTATTACTGAAGTTCCTGGAAGACAAGAGATTTACTCTAATTTCACACTAGATACAGCACACAATGAACAAGCTATAGACTATCTATTGAATCTAGGTAAAGATTACCAAAAAATAATTCTTGGAATGCTAAAAGATAAAGATATTGTAACTTTTGTTTCTAAATTACCTATAAATTCTACAGTATTAGCATGTAACCTGAACAATGAAAGAAGTGTTACTTCTGAACATATTTGTGCTATCTGTAAAAATAGTAATATAAAGTGCAAACAATTTACAAATGTAAAAGATGCCATTTTATCCATAAAAGACGAAGAAACATTGATTACGGGGTCTTTCTATACCGTCTCAGAAGCAAGAACCTATTTTAAATTAGAAGGATATAGTGAACTATAATTATCTGTCTTTTCATTACACCACATAATGAAACCGGAATTGAGTACCATTATCATTTTGATTTTAATCACCGCTGCGAGTAGCGGTTGTCTAGGAAATGGGCTTTTTGGAAATGAAAAAGACAATCTTTCCTTATATTCACCTACATGGGAAAAAGGAGATTTTTGGGAATATGCTATAACAATAGATAACAAGCAATTTTCAACAACAATGGTTGTTTCCATCGATGATGATGACTCAGACTACTATATTGGTGCTGGAGACCTCGATGATGCAAAAAGGCATGCCGTTCTAAATTACAATCCTGCTCTTGGAAGAGTCCAAATGTCAGACTTTTCAGTTTATGAAAATAATATGCCTCAGAAAATAGCGGATTTCCCTTTAAAACAAGATAAAAGCTGGGAATTTGGACTCTATGGTGAAAATTTCAAAGCTAGCGTAATAGACATAACTAAATCAAAAGCTGAAATAAGTGCAAATGCCGACAGTGGAGCATTTATCAAATATACTTTTGACAAAGATGCGAGATGGATTAACAACTTTGAATATACAAATTCGAATGGCGAAATTACATTAATTATGAATCTCGGAAACTATGGAAGTGGATATACTGGCAATTCTTATTTTTGCAGAGGTGGTGATCTTTTTGATGAAGAATTTATTGGACCTGATTTTGGGGTTTATGACACTCGATTTGCTAATGGAGGGCATGAAAGATATGGGCCTTGGAATTATATTGTATATTATTTAGAAGCAGATATAGGAAGTTCTGGAAGCGGAGAATTGGTATTGCGTGACCATGAAGGCACTGAGGTTTTAGTCGAAACATTCAGTCCTGGAACAAATCAGCATATTATGGGAACTGTAACTGGTAGTAGCGGAAACTGGACATTAGAAATTTCTTTATCTGGTAATGCAGATGTTAGAGCTAGAATCGCTGGTGCAATACAATACACATATTCAGTTTAATTACTTTACAAACAATCTGTATTTCTGATCTGTTTCACGAATTTCATTCTCTATTCGTTGTGACAAATACTTTTCTGGATTTCTAAAACTAGATATTTTTTCTTCCATTTCTTTAAAATTCTTGTAAGGCCTATTCCTAACAATAAGGTTCATAGTTTTCTTACCCAAGCCTGGAATTAATTCTAATGAATGATATCTACGTGAAATAGGTCCTGCATGATTGTAAAATTGTATGAATTTCTCTTCATTATCCTTTACAATTTCATCTAAAACAAAACTTAACTCACTTTGTGCAGTATGGGTTAAATCTGAATAATTTACTCTTGCCCTAACATGATCTATCTGTGTTCTCTCTTCAGTCTCTTTTCCGATATAACACTTATCGCCAATATTTATGGCTACGTCAGCAATTGGCTGCATATCAAAGATTTTAAACTCTTCAATTCCTAAACCGTAAACTAAAGGTTCCCTTCTAAATCTTCTTTTGCTATCTGGTCTTCCTTCTGGCAATACATCAAGAACGTAGGCATAATCTTCCATAAATCATACCCCCATAGTCTCCTTGACTACTGAGATTATGGTGTCTATTTCATCATGGCCAAGAGAAAAACGTTCCCTAGCAAATATAGATCGAACTTCATCTGGATGCATAGGTAAAACATCTGCAATTTTAGCTGCATAATAATCGTTAACATGCTCTAATTCTATTACTTTTTCAATTATCTGAGTTGCTTGATCGGGAGCTGCCTGTGTAATTAAACGAACATGATCTAGAGCTAACTTATGCTCATACTGTATTTGTTCAATCAAAATTAGTCTTTGTGATTCACATTTTTCACAAATCGGACCTTTATATTCTTCTGACTCTTCTTCATCATCAGATTTTTCTTTCTCAGGTTCAACATCAGGAACTGCCTGGAAATTACCACAATCTACGCATCTCAAACGATTTTCTCGAATACTTAATTCTTTCTCGAGCAACTCCTTTGCTACACCTAAAGGTACTGGTTCTGGTTGTTTTTCTACGTCCATCTTATCTCCTATTTAGCTTTCCTAAGGTGCTCAGGTCTAACTATCAAATCCTTAAGCATATTGCCAACACGTGTTGATACCACATAAGCTTTACCTTGATTTCCAGTTACTTTACCAGTTAATCCATGAAATCTATGATGTGGCTGACCTTTTTGATATGAAGGATCGATTACTACATTAACTGTATCTCCTACATCAAATGTCTGTAACGAGCGTGTAATTGGAGAAAGCCCTCGCTCCTTGAAAGAGCGTGAAAGCTTATGGCGTGAACCGCTCCTCAATCCTTGTGATCTTTTGGTCATTTTGTTTCCTCTTCATTATCCAGGTGAAGATTAAGGACATCCAAAACCTCTACCTTACAGGCTCCATCAACCAGTGAGGAAAAACTAGGAACCGTACGCCCCATGTCTCCACTGACAAGTTCACGAATATAGGTTCCGTGTTGAGCTCTGATTTCCAATTCGACCATCCCTTGCCCAAATGATAAAACATTTACCGATTGCACAAAGCGTGGGCGTATCAAATCTGCTCTACGGTGCGCTACACGTGTCGGTGTCCGCTGCTTGACAAGCTGCTCCTTCAACCTCTGCGCCCCGTTCTTAAGGCTTTCTATAGTTAACTCCTTTGGAATAGAGACATCTACACGATAAGATTTTTCACATACTGTATTCTTGAGTTCAGCAACTCTAGATCGGGGCACAAATTCTAAATTATTTACCTGAATACGCTCCTCATTATCAGCATTAATCTTCTTTTGTACCTCATCTAAGTTAATTTCTCGATTCTTAGGCATACGTAATTCTAAAACAAATGGCCTACCAAATCCCAGCATTGCAGCATCTATGTCTTCACGACCCATCCCATGAAATAAATTTTCTGTAGAATTTGTAATTTTCATTAAAGGGGCAGCTACAAGAGACTGTACTGAATCAGGATAAAGCTGACCTGTGTTATTACAACTTTTACAACCTCTTCCCTTACATTTTCTACATGGCCAATGTGTTTGGGGTATAGTTCTATCAAATTTATTATATTTACCTTCAATAAATATAGATTTTATTTCTAAATTTACTGTATCATATCTAGTATCAATGATTATTGTAGAATCTGGCCTATCAAGTCTTGCAGAAAGATTAAGCTTGTGGAATACACCTAAACCTATCTCTCTATTCAATTGTGATTTAATACTTTCAGATAAATTCGATCCAAAAAGGGTCGAAAATTCAGTCTCAAGTTTAATAATATCCTTATCTACAATAGTTCCTATTTTGAAAGTATCTATAGAATAATCAGATATAGATTCGCAAGATAAATCAATAAAATTATCAATTTCTCCAATTAGCCCATCGCAAATTGTACAAGCCTCCGAATCACATATTATGTCTTTTACGATATTTGAATTATTTGAAATATCAATAAGATTAATCATCTCGAGACCTCTTTCTCTGTTATCCAAACCAAAACCAACTAACCCTACTGAACGGCCCAAACAGGAAACACAGAATGGTGCATATCTCTTAATTTCTTCTAAATCAAACATTTTTTGAATTCTGATGAGTCTGGAAAAGTTCTTCAGAAACATCTGTTACTATGGATTGAATATCACTGTTTATTAAATCTTTCAGAAAAACTAAATCGTTTACAGTCCACAATTGTATAGGAATTCCTAAATTTTCAAATTTTTTCATCAATCCCATTTCATATATTTTATAAAATGGAGATATAAAGTCAGCTTTAGAATAATAAAACTCGCTCATGAAAATAGCTTCTTTGAGTATTTTATAAAATACTTGATAATTAATTGCGTCTCCTATTAGTAAGCCTGCCGTAATTTTAGAATCCAGACTTTTGACTTTCCTAATAACTGAAGATAAAAAAGAAGTCACAAATATTTTATCATAGCTAAAGTTTGCCCTTAATTGGTCAACTACTCTATCCTCAAATCCTTTCTCTTTAATTTCTAGATTTACTCCAACTTTATCTTTGCAAATATCGATAACTTCTTCTAATTTACATATTGATTTTTTTAATTTCATTATATCACTAAAATTAAGATCTGAAACCATTTTATCTTCTACTGTTGCATCATGATGGCAAACCAAGAATCCATCTTTTGTTCTTCTAACATCGAATTCAACCATATCTACTCCCAACTCAATTGCCTCTTGAATTCCTATTAAAACATTCTCAGGACTACCCAAACTAATCTTTCCTCTATGTGAAATAATTAGGGGGGACATATCTTGACATACAGATGTTTAAATATTAAATACTGTAAGTGGATAAAGGTTTGATTAATATGGAAAGTGATTCTAATTTTAGCGGTGGTTCGCAAGGCAGAATTCAAAATCTAGTCGAGGATTTAGGAGATGAAAATTTCGGGACCCGTAATGAAGCATTAATGACTCTAAAAGCAATGTTACCCGTAAGTGAGGTTTCTATTTCGAACGCTCTTATTGAAGTGATAAGTGGCCATGGTGATAATGAAGCCGGAAGCAACACTTCTTTTGTAAATAAAGGCGCTATTGAATTATTTCAAAACATGTCTGAATTAGGACTTGAACCTCTTGTTAATGATTTATTGAAAAATGGTGATGTTTATGCTAGAAGAGTAGCTACAGATGCTATGGGTCGAACTGGGAGAATGGCCGTTTTACCTTACCTCATTAAATGCATGAATGATAATGACATGTATGTCAGATGGCAAGCTGCTAAAGGATTAGGAAGATTTGCCGGATCAAGTGATGCACGTGATGCTCTTGTTAGTAATATGGACGATTCTGAACCATATGTAAGAAAAAGAGTTGCAAGATCATTAGAAAGCTTTGGAGGAGCTGGCCCAATAGATGAAAAAGTTAGGGGCCCAATGGAAGAAGAGGGTGATGGTGACATTGATGGAGATGGTATACCTGATTCAGAAGATGAAGAGCCAAGAAATGCTAACGAAAAGCCAGATTATACTGCAATGACTGTTCCACAACTTAAAAAAGCTCTAAAAGAAAAAGGATTATCTGTTTCTGGTAAAAAAGCTGATTTAATATCTAGATTAGAAGAATAATTCTAAGGAGTTGTTCTGCGCATTGTGCGTGGGAAAGGGATTACATGCTTTATGTGGTCTGAACCACATATCCAACTTACAGTTCTATCTATACCAAGGCCAAAACCTGAGTGAGGCACACTGCCAAATTTCCGAATATCTAAATACCAACCATATGATTCTGGATCTAGACCTTCTTCTCTAATCCTTTCAGTTAATTCATCAGGAGACCAGACTCTTTCACCTCCTCCTATAATTTCTCCGTATCCTTCTGGAGCTAAAAGGTCATGACAAACCAATGACTTAGGATCATTTGGATCTGGTCTATGATAAAATCCTTTTTCACGAGGGAAATTTGTGATATATATTGGTGACTTTAACTCCTGAGTAAGCGCTTTTTCCTCCTTGTATCCAAAATCATCTCCCCATGATAAATCAAATCCCATTGAATTTAATTTCTCAAGAACTTCTTCATAACGCATTCTTTCAAATGGAGCTTTGATATTCTCTAGAATTGAAATATCTCGTCCTAATATTTCCAATTCTTTTCTATTAGAAGCCAATACTGAGTCTAAAATATGCATAATCATACCTTCTTCTAATTCCATCATTTGATGATTATGTAACCAAGCTGATTCTACTTCTGCATGCCAAAATTCAGTTAAATGACGACGAGTTCTCGACTTCTCTGCTCGAAATGAAGGCGCTAATGTAAAAATATTTTCTAAACCAAACATCGTTGCCTCTGCATATAACTGCCAGGATTGACTTAAATGCGCATAAAATTTTTGACCTGTTTTTTCCTTTTCGTCATCATAAGATACATTGAATAATGTAGAACCTCCTTCACAGGCTGAAGTTGTAAAACTTGGAGACTGAATCTCTATAAATTCATTATTAGTCCAATAATCTCTAAATGCCTTAAAAACTGTAGATCTAATCTTAAGTGATGCAACCATATTCTGGCTTCGTAACCACAAATGTCTATTGTTTAACAAATGCTCATCACTTTGATCCTTTGTTATCGGGAATGTTTCTGCAAAGTGAACTACTTGGAACTCACTCGCTCTTATTTCCCATCCGCCAGGTGCTCTTTCATCCTTTACTGGAACTCCACGTACTATCACTGAAGATTCTATCAAAGCCTTACGTGCATCGTTAAACGATGATTCACTAACATTCTTCTCAGATACTGTACTCTGAATACTGCCTGTAGAATCTCTCAATACTATGAATGCTAATTTACCTGATGAGCGTGTACGATAAATCCAACCTCTTACACTAATTTCACCCTCACATTCGCCAGCAAGAACTTTACTTATTTGCGTAAAATCTTCATGATTTGGAAATTCCGGATAACTCATTAGTTCGTCAATTAGATATGTCCAAATAATACTTCCCACAATATTTATATTAAGATGAAGTTTCTGTATTTGAGAATATGTTTGGAATTATATGTTGCCCAAAATGCAGATTTGTAACAGGGATAGATCTACAATTTAAAACAAAAAAATGCATTAAGTGTAATTTTAATATTAATCTCAGAAAAATCCGCATAATATTCAAAACTGAGAATGACAAAGAACTAGGCAATCTAATCAAAAATGCAAAAAAGAAAGTAGAAAGTGGAAATTTATTTCTTGATTCACAGTAGGTCGCATTTTAAATACGGTGGGCGAGTGCGACCATCCTAATAATATGAAGAGAAGCTCTCGAGTTTGGAAAAAAGCCGGAAAGCAACGTTGGAAATGGCGTAAAAAGAAAATGCGCCGTCGTAAACGTGAAAGAAAGCGTAACAAGTAGTTTTAGACATATTTCCTTATAACACCTTCACAATGGGAATCTAGGATGCCGGTCATCAATATAGTACTTGAAGATTTAAATCGAATGCTTAAAGAGAAAATATCCTCTACCGATTTTGCTAATATCATACCGAAATTAGGGGCAGACCCTGACGAAATCAATGATGTAGAAGCTATTATTGAATTTTTCCCTGATCGACCTGATTTACTTTCAACAGAGGGAGTTGCAAGAGCATTGAGAGCTTTTACTGAACAAAATTTAGGTTTAATTGAATATGAAGTGAACCCACAAACTACACAAATGTTTGTTTCACCTGAAGTATTGGAAATTAGGCCTTCTATTTCTGGTGGAATTGTTAGAGGCGTCACACTTGATGATATCGCAATAAAATGCCTAATGGAACTTCAGGAGAAAT
This sequence comes from uncultured archaeon, assembly GCA_964626865.1. Lineage (GTDB taxonomy): Archaea > Thermoplasmatota > Poseidoniia > MGIII > CG-Epi1 > CG-Epi1. Next base: position 19,388 of record CAZVIT010000010.1, read on the forward strand.
TGCATGTAACTCTTGGTAGAAAGCGAAGTAAAGTTTCCATAGGGATTCATGATTTATCAAAACTAGAAGGGCCATTTAGTTATGACGTTTGCTCCCCCCACGAGCCTGCATTTGTTCCCTTACAAAAGGACTATGAAATGACTCCTCAAGAGATATTAGAAGAACATCCAAAGGGAATTGAATACGCTCATCTACTATCTGAATTTAACAAGTATCCTATTATAAAGGATTCAAATGATGAAGTTGCATCACTGCCACCCATAATTAATGGAGCAATGACTACTATTACTGAGGACACAACTGATGTCCTAATTGATGTTACTGGACTTGATGATAATGCTGTTGAGTCGTGCCTTAATATCGTAGCTGCTGCTTTAGTAGAAAGAGGGGGCACGATAGAGCAGATTGAATTAAAATTCCCTTCAGAGACTAAAATAGTCCCATCAATGGATCCTAAAATACATGAAATTGAAAATGATTATCTTCTCAGATTATTGGGATTTGATCCGGGACAATTTGTGATTTTTAAAGCATTTAGAAGATGTGGAATGGAACCTGAACTAAAAGAAGACACCTGGTCTGTAAAAGTTCCTGCATATAGAGCCGATATTTTGCACCCTATTGATTTATTAGAAGAAGTTTCAATCGGAATTGGCTATGATGAATTTCCTGAATCACTACCAAAGGAAACTCTTTTTGGTAAATCTTTAAAATCAAGAAAACGTGAAGAAAGTTGTAGAGAGATAATGTTAGGATTAGGCTTCCAAGAGGTTGTTACACTTACGCTAACATCTAAAAAAATGCTTCATGAATATACTCAAAGAGAGAATAATAATGAAACTGAGGTAGCCAATCCTGTTACTGAAGATTATCACTTGCTAAGATCTAGCATACTACCTAATCTACTAGAATTACTAAAAAATAATAAACATCGTGAATTACCGCAAAGTGTTTTTGAAATAGGACAAATTGTAAAGATGCACACAAATTTACAATCACTTGCATGGATGCAAATCGCAAGTAAGAATACTTTTTCACAGGCTAGAACCATATCAGATAGTATTGCCTTAAGGCTTAGAATTTCAGGAGAAACTAAAGAATGTGATGATCCCATCTTTATCCCTGGAAGAAGTATCGAAACTAATAACGGGAATATTCTGCTAAAATATGGCGAAATACATCCTTTTACTCTAGAAAAATTTGAATTAGGTTATCCTGTAATCGGTGGAGAAATTCATTGGTAAGATTACCTGTATGCTTTGAATCAAGAACTACTGCGGCCTCTTTTAGAAAACTTTTAGATAAAAAAAATTATAGTTACAAAAGAACAACAAGTAGCAGAACTTACACAAAAGTCTCTTTTGTAATTGCACATGAAAAAACGGCCATAGTTTATAGATATATCATAGATGATTCAAAATTAAAGGCTGATATTTGGGAAGAAAACCCTAGTTCAGGAAATGTAACTTATATTGAGATAGAAAGTGACGACAAAGATGCAGAAAATGAACTATTGAAAGAATTTGCATTCTCATTACCTCGGAAACCCTGGGAATACACATTCACTCAAAGAATAAGGAATGGGTGGTTTAGCCAAGGTATATTTCGCGCTAAATCAAAATGGGAGAAATATATCAAATGAGTTTACTAAAAGAAATAGAACCCATTAAAACAAAAGATTTTTTACAAGAAAAATTTAGAGAATATTATAAATCAGCAAACATTACACTTCCACCTAGATTTACTACTCGGGAATGGGGATTTCTGAATTGGGGAGGAGGTATCATGAATAGGCATGTGAAATTTAACACAATGGAGGAAATCAATAATTATTTGAAAAAAATAGCACCTGCCCATTCATATCATTCTGTAGCCTATTACAAAGAACCTGGAAGTAAAACAATGGTTGAAAAAAAATGGCAAGGGGCAGATTTAATATTTGATTTAGATGCAGATCATTTGCCTGAAATGGAAGAAGTTAAAAAAGGAAAAATAACCTTTTCACAATTAATGGAATATATTCGTGAACAAACCTTTAGATTAGTACATGATGTGCTTCTCGGAGATTTTGGTTTAGATGAAAAAGATTTACTTATTACTTTTAGCGGCGGCCGAGGATATCATGTGCATGTTAGAACTCCGTCTGTACTTTCTCTACCATCTGGTGCTCGAAGAGAACTTTCTGATTATATGACTGGAAAAGGACTAAATTTAGAAAACATTCTAATTGATGCAGGATACACAAAAGAATTTGCTATTAGAGGAAAAGGCATTGAAAGGAAAAATCTAGGAGTGAAAAAATTACCAAAAAGAAATGCAAAAGGATGGAGTGGAATAATTTCAAGGGAAATTAACAACATTTTTGATGGACTTAAATTACACAAAGGAAAGGAATTAAAGAAAAAATTAAAAGAAATGAAATTAGAAAAATCAAATATTAACCTCAAAAACAAAAATGGTGAGATTTTTAATTCTTTAGCCAAAAGATATCAAAAAAATTTAGTCAGAATTGCAGTCAAAAAAGCTGCAATATTCCCTGATGAACCCGTTACTGGAGACGTTCATCGACTTATTCGCTTACCCGGTTCACTTCACGGAGGTTCTGGATTAAGAGTAACAACTATTACATCAAAGGAACTAGAAAATTTTGATCCTATGGTAAGCGCAATAGCTTTTGGAGAAAAACTTGTTAAGATAAGATCCGTTGTTGAACATCCTGTATCTATGGGAAATATTGCAAAATTAATACCAAAATCTGTCGTTGAAGTTCCTGAGAAAGCAGCCATATATTTCATGGCTAGAAAATGGGCAAATTTGGTACTTGAAACATGATATGTGGCGTTGATGAAGCTGGAAAAGGACCTGTTATGGGACCTATGGTTGTTGCTGCAGTCTTAGTGAAAAATGCTAAAATGATTGAGAATTTAGGTTTCAAAGATTCAAAATTGCTCACACCTAAAAAAAGAAAAGAACTCTTTGAATTAATTAAAAAGAATTACCAATATGCAATTGAAATAATAGAACCTGAAAAGATTGATGAATACAGAAGAAAAAATAAACTTAATATATTAAATCGAAAATCCTTTGAAAAAGTTATTAGTAAACTAAATCCAAATATTGCATATGTTGATGCTGCTGATGTAAATGAAGAACGCTTTGGTAGAGAAATTAAGAGTAATTTAACTAATGATAATGATACCGATGTTATCTCTATGCATAAAGCTGACAGTAAAATTCCTATTGTAGCTGCAGCATCTATAATGGCTAAACATACAAGAGAGTTAGAAATTGAAAGACTTAAAAAGAAAATAGGAGACTTTGGAAGCGGATATCCTTCTGATACTAGAACAATTAAGTTTTTGAAGAGCTACTTTCATGATAACTCGAAGTGGCCTTCAGGTACTAGAAAAAGTTGGAAAACGATTGAACGAATTAGACCTGTAAAGAAACTTAGTGATTATGGTGATTAAATGAGTGATATCAAACAAGTATTGAAAGAAAAAGTGTCTGCATTCAACGCTAGGATAAAAGACGATCCTAAATTTTCAGGAGTAATTGAAGGGAAAGAAAGAAGCATTTGTATTTCAGTCTCAGATGGAGAGAATTATACTACAAATCTAAAAGATATGCACTTAGATCCCTTCGTTGAATCTGATAATACTGATAAAGATTTAGTAATAACTGCCTCATCTGATGTTCTTTTAGCATTAATCAAAAAAGAAAGGTCACCAATAAAAGCATATATGACTGGTGAATTGAAAGTCAAAGCCAGTCTAACTGACATGCTATTATTGAAAAGATTATTCTGATTTAAGTGCAAAAATTGAATTGGATAACTCTGCAATCTCTGAAGGCTTGAGAATCTCAGCCCTCAAATCCATATAGTTCAATTCTTGGACATCGATGCCTGGGAATGATAACTTTATGCAATTACGTATTTTCTTTCTTCGATGTGTAAATATTGACCTTACTACTTTTTCAAAAGTATCAAAATCCTCTAAATCATAATCTGGTTCTCTACGGACTAACTTTACTACTTGTGAATGAATCTTAGGTTGAGGTTGAAATGCTGTTTTCGATACCTTAAATAATTTTTTTGTCTTCACATAATGATTTGCCATTACTGACAAACGGCCATATACTTTAGAACCTGGTTTTGCAACTAAACGGTTTGCAAATTCTTCTTGGAACATCAAAATGGCTCTATTCCAATCATAATTAAACAACCTGAATAGAATTGGTGAAGAAATTGAATATGGCAGATTGGCAACAATTACATCTATAGGAGGTACTTCCCAGGACAGAATATCTCCCTCTATTATCTCTGCAGTACCTTTAAATTTTTGCTTTAAAACAACTGAAAGCCACTTATCTTTCTCTATTGCTATTAAATCTCCTTTTGAGATTAATAATTCTGTAAGTGCACCTCTACCAGGACCTATTTCTAATATTTTTTCGCCATCTGTAATATTTGCAAAGTTAACTATCTTTTCTGAAATATTTGAATCTATCAAAAAATTTTGGCCTAACATTTTCTGTTTGCGACGAGAATGGTGGGCCGGGGCGGAATCGAACCGCCGATCTTCGCCTTGTAAGGGCGACG
>CAZVIT010000011.1:0-4079 GCA_964626865.1 uncultured archaeon
TACCTAGATGCAGGGATGGATTGCACTAGAGAACGGTTCTGTTTTTTTTGGTGACTCATTTGGTTATCCAAAAACAGTGGAAGGAGAGCTTGTTTTCAACACATCAATGACGGGCTATCAAGAAGCTCTTACAGACCCAAGTTATGCTGGTCAAATTTTAATGTTCACATTTCCTCAGATTGGGAATTATGGATGTAATAAAAGGAATTACGAATCAGAAAAAATTCAGACAAAGGCATGTATTGTCAAAGAATGGTGTAGATACCCTCATCAAGGAGAAGAAAATTTAGATGAATGGTTAAAGAGGGAAAAAATACCTGGTCTTGAAGGTATAGACACCAGAGAATTAACCATTATTACTAGAGAAACAGGAACACTAAGGGCTGTAATCTGTACAGATGGTAAGATGACGCCTGAAGAGGGCGTCAATAGAGCCAAAAAGATGAACTGGCCGTCTAATTCAAATTTAGTAGCTGAAGTATCAACTAAAAAAACCTACAAAGAAGGTAAGAAAGGACCAAAGGTTACTTTGTTTGATTGGGGTGTAAAAAAGTCAATTGTAACTAATTTAGCTAAAAAGAATAAAGTTACCGTAGTGCCTTGGAATTATAGCATAGAAGAAATTCGTAAAACAAAACCTGATTTAATCTTTATGAGTAATGGCCCTGGCGACCCAGATCATCCAGAAATGAAACCTGTTGTAGATAATATAAGTGAACTGATTAAAGAATACCCAACCATTGGAATCTGTCTTGGACATCAAATACTTGGACTAGCACTTGGAGGTGAAACATACAAACTAAAATATGGACACAGGGGAGGAAATCAACCAGTTAAAGATGTTAAAACTGATGATGTATACATTACCTCGCAAAATCATGGTTTTGCATTACACAAACTACCTACCAATGTTAGGGAAACATTTGTTAATCTAAATGATGGTACCTGTGAGGGAATAAGTGGAAAGAACTGCTGGTCTGTTCAATTTCACCCTGAAGCAGCTCCTGGACCTATGGACGCTAATGTACTATTCGAAAAAGTAGGAGAAATGATAGATGGATAAAATGAAAATCCTTGTTCCAGGTGCAGGACCAATAATTATTGGACAGGCGGCTGAATTTGATTACTCCGGAACTCAGTGTTGTTCTGCCCTAAGGGAAGCTGGCCATGAAGTTGTTCTTGTAAATTCTAACCCAGCTACAATACAAACTGACCCAGATACTGCAGATGTTGTTTATATTGAACCACTAACTGTTGAATCTGTAGAAAAAATAATTGAAAAAGAAAGGCCGGATGCCATTATACCTGGCATGGGAGGGCAAACTGGGTTAAATCTTACAGTAGGACTACATGAGAAAGGTGTTCTCAAGAAATATGATGTAGATATACTTGGAACTTCTTTAAAATCTATTGAAATGGCAGAAGACCGTGATTTGTTTCGGAAACGAATGGAAGAAATTGGAGAACCTGTTGCTAAAAGTGGTATTGCCCAAACAATAGATGAATCATTAAAACTAGCTGAAAAACTAAATTACCCCGTAGTGGTAAGGCCTGCTTTTACATTGGGTGGAACTGGAGGGGGCATTGCATATGCTCAAGAAGAATTGGAAATAATTTCAGGTAGAGGATTAGCACTATCTCCTGTAAAACAGCTACTCATTGAAGAATCTATTCTAGGTTGGCTCGAATTTGAATTTGAAGTTTTGAGAGATAAGGATGATAACGCAATTATTGTTTGTTCAATGGAAAATTTAGATCCGATGGGGGTGCATACAGGTGAATCTGTTGTTGTTGCACCATCTCTGACATTGCCTGAAGTAGCTTATCAAAAATTAAGAACTTCAGCCCTTAAAGTAGTAAAAAGTCTAGGGATTGTTGGAGGGTGTAATGTTCAATTTGCATATAATTCTAAAACTCAAGATTACATATTAATTGAAGTTAATCCAAGAGTTTCACGCTCATCTGCACTAGCTTCAAAGGCTACAGGCGTGCCAATTGCAAGAATTGCCGCCATGCTTTGTTTAGGACATAGAATACACGAATTACCAAATAGAGTGACTGGAAACACAAGTGCTGCATTTGAACCATCAATTGATTATGTTATTACAAAAATACCTAGATGGCCATTTGATAAGTTCAAACTTGCCGATCGTGAATTAGGTACTCAAATGAAATCTACAGGGGAAACAATGTCGATTGGAAGAACCTTTGAAGAATCTTTGATGAAGGCATGGAGGTCTATAGGTCAAGGTGAAGGTTTTCCAGAATCTCTCGATTGGACTGAGAATAAACTAAAGAAAAATCTAAAAATACCAAATGATAGGAGATTATTCGCCATTTGGACTTTTCTAAAAAAGAGAAGAATTACAAAAGAATCTATTGAAGAAGTATGCAAAATAACTGATTTTCATGCTTTTTTCATAGAGAGAATTGCTAAATTAGTTCGTTTGGAAATTCAAGCTGAAGAATGCAAAAAGAACATACCTGATGAGCTTTTAATTGAACTAAAAAAGAATGGTTTTGGCGATAAACATATTAGTCACCTTACTGGCATAAAACAAGATAAAATCCGCAAACAAAGAAAAGAATTAGGCATTGTCTCAAGCTTCCTGATGGTTGATACTTGTGCAGGAGAATTTGAAGCAAAAACGCCTTACTTCTACTCAACTTATGCTGATAAAAATAAACCAATTGAAACTGGAAAAAGTATTGTGATTTTGGGATCCGGACCTATCCGTATCGGGCAAGGAATTGAATTTGATTATTCTACAGTTCATGGTGTCCAGGCTGCGAGGAATGCAGGATATGAGGCAGTAGTAGTTAATAACAATCCTGAAACGGTTTCTACTGATTTTGATGCATCTGATAGATTATACTTTGAACCATTAGATAGAGAAGCTATTTTTGAAATCTTAGATTTAGAAAAACCATATGGGATTGTTTTACAATTGGGTGGACAAACTGCCGTTAATCTTGCAGCTCATATAGAGAAATATATCAAGGAAGAAAAACTGAAAACTAAAATCTTGGGAACAAGAGTTACCGATATGGAAATGGCTGAGGATAGAGAAAAATGTGGTCAAGTTATGGAAAAAAACGGGATAAATATGCCAAAATGGGCTGCTGCTAAAAACTCTGATGAAGTCATTACCTATGCTGAAAATATAGGCTATCCAGTCCTCGTAAGGCCATCGTTTGTGCTAGGAGGAAGAGGTATGGAAATAGTCCATAACAAAAACCAATTGAATAAATATCTTAGATTAGAAACACATGCCACACCTGAAAAACCAGTATTAGTTGATAAATTCCTAGAGGGAGCTGTTGAACTTGATGTTGATTTGATTTCTGATGGAAAGAAGGTTGTCATAGGTGCAATTATGGAACAGATAGAAATGGCAGGTGTACACTCAGGAGATAGTGCCTGTGTGATGCCTCCTCAATCACTCAATAAAAGCACTGAGAGGGAAATTATAGAAATCTCAAAAAAAGTTGCAAAATCATTGAATATTATTGGAGCTGCTAATCTTCAACTAGCAATCAAAGACGGAGTAATTTACCTTTTAGAAGCAAATCCACGAGCAAGTAGAACACTACCATTTGTTAGTAAGTCTACAGGGTATCCGCTTGCTAGAATTGCTGTTAATTTAATGCTAGGTGAAAAAATTAAAAACTTACCTGAAATACTACCGATGAAAGGAGCTTCTGTAAAAGTACCTACATTTTCATGGCTAAAAATCACAGGCTTAGACACTGTCCTTGGCCCTGAAATGAAATCTACCGGAGAGGCTATGGGACACGGACCAAACTTTGGAACCGCCTATCTGAAAGCCATGAAAGGTGGGAACAAGAAACTACCAACCAAAGGAACTGTTTTCCTCTCTATTTCTAACAAACTGAAAGTAGAATTCATTGAACTCGCAAAAAGATTGAAAAATTTAGGATTCAAATTAATAGCTACTAAAGGAACTGCCGCACATCTCAGATCCTCAAAAATTAGTTCTAAGGTAATATGGAGAATATCAGATAAAAAAAGCCCAGATATTCTTTCAATAATGCGTGAAGGAAATGTCAATCTGATA
>CAZVIT010000011.1:4179-21794 GCA_964626865.1 uncultured archaeon
GGCATGGTTGTCCTAGGTCATGTAGCAGACTGGTTAGACAAAGCAAAGAAAAATAGAGAGGGTTATTCTACAAACACTACATTTATCAGGAAAAACAAAGAACATTTTGCAGCCTCATTCAAAATAACTGCCACTATCAAAAAAGGAAAACATGTTGGTTATTGTGGAAGAACAAGAGAACTGAAGGATGTTTCACCAAATGATACAATGCCAAATACTTCTCTAATGACAAAGTTCATATCAATTGTTGCAATCACCAGATTACCTTTCTTATCTGCAACATGGATACCAATTATTGCTGTAGTTATATGGGGTCTTAATGCAAATCTATTCGAGATGAACTGGGCATTGTTTACATTAACCTTCATAGGCGGATCATTTTTACATCTAGCTGCTAATACTTACAACGATTATTTTGATTGGACGAGCGGAACAGATCAACTAAATAATGATTACTTTTTACAACTTTCAGGCGGCAGTAGAGCGATAGAGCTAGGACTTATTAGTGAAAAAAAACTATTCCAATTAGCGACTACCTTTCTTATATTATCTGGAATATTAGGTCTTGGAATTATATATTTACTTGACGGAGGAATAGGGCTATTTTACTATGGGTTAGCTGGAGCATTCTCAGCTTATTTTTACACCGGTACTCCACTCAGATTAGTAGCTAGAAAAGGAATAGGTGAATTGCTCATAGGCTTGAATTATGGGCCCCTAATTACTATGGGAACTGTATTTGCTATGACTGGCGTACATAACTGGGATGCTTTTTATTTTGGAATACCATTAGGGTTGCTCACAACTGCGATACTCTGGATAAACCAGTTCCCAGACAGAAGCGCAGATAAAATGGCTGGAAAAAATCATCTTGTTGTTGTACTAGGTCTTGAGCGAGCTAGTTGGGGTTATCTCATTCTCATGCTAACTGCTTTTACTTCACTATATGCACTCTACTTCTATGATATAGTATCGCAGGGAGCATTATTAGGACTTGTAGCAGCACCATTTGCCTTATATTTATCCTATTTGGTAATGAATAATTATGACCGTAGAGAATTAGCACTATCTAATTGGGGAACTATAGGCATCCACTCATTTACTGGAATACTAATGATACTAGGAATTCAATATTGGTAATTACATGAAATTAAAGACAAAAAGTGAATTTAATGAAGAACTAAATAATTATTACAAAGCTGTAAAATCTGAATTTGAAGACTTTTTAAAGAATGAAATAAAAAAAGAAACAAAAGAATTTGCACCAATCTTAGAAGACGCAGTTATTGGTGGAAAAATGCTCCGGCCCGTTCTGTGTAGATTGATCTCAGATTCTCTGGAAGGTGATGCTCATCTAGCCTTTGAATGTGGAATGGCCCTAGAGTTAATTCATGGTGGTGCCTTAATACATGATGATTGGATTGATGGAGACTCATTTAGAAGATCTGCCCCTGCACTTTGGGATAAACTTGGACCTCGCACTGCAATTTTAGTCGCGGATCTTATGGTAGCCACTGGATCCCTTCATGGGGCTGTTTCTATGGCTACAGGAAAATCATTAGCTAGGTGTGCAAGAAACCTAACTGAAGGAGCAATTGCTGATTTTACAGATAATAAAAATTTTAGCGAATCTATTTACCTTCACAGAATTAAGAAAAAAACAGGGGCACTCTTTGGAACTGCAGCTGAATTAGGTGCGTTAGTATCCTCTGAAACTCATTTGGGGATTCCACTATACAGATATGGAGAAACAGTTGGCATCATCTACCAAATAACGGATGATTATCTTGATTTGTACAATTCAATCGCTACTAAAACTCCTGTAGGAGACCTAGCTATGGGAATACCAACTCTTCCTATTACACGATTAACTAAGTATTCAAAGAACCAGGAAGCTGTAGACTTATTCTTAGAATCAGGAGACTCGAAGAAATTAATTGCTGCTGTTGATTTGAGTGAGGCACAAAACATTTATGAAGATTTGGTCCTACCATGGATTCAAGTTGCTCGACAAATACTGAACGAAATCCCAGATTCAAGGTTCAAAGTACTTCTCGAAGAAGTTCCCATATCATTCTCTAATCACCTAATTAGCAACGATATAAATTAGAAATCACGTAAATGTCTTCTTGGTGGCGAGGTTATCTTAATATCATTTTTTATTATGAAATCCGCATCTAGTTTTTTAGATAATCCAGAAAACACTAAAAAAGAATTAATCTTTGAAAACTCCAATCCTTCTTGTTGACAAGAATTTTTCATTCGTGATCTAAAAGAATTTTTTTTACTAATATTAATCCCTTTAGGTGTTTTTCCTTCCCATAAATATTCGAAATTTTTAAACTGTTCACTGTTTTTATCTATCATGAAAACAGTTCTGCAGATGCAGCTTCACATAATGAATAAAGGTCTTGATAGAACAATGGAATAATTACAACAAGGAATAACAACACCAAGAAAGAAACATATCTTATTGGATTTGAAAAAGTAATATCATCTGATTCTTCCGGTTCATAGAGATACATGTATCTTATCACCTTAAGATAATAATATAACGAAAGCGCTGAATTTAGAACACCTGCAACAACTAAGGCTATAATCCATGTTTCCCCACCAAGACCAACTTGCAGTACTCCATAAAATAAAAGGAATTTGCTAATGAAACCTGCAAGAGGAGGAAGACCTACTAATGAGAGTAAACAAACAGTCATAGATAGGGCCAAGAGTTGAGATCTTTTTGCCAAACCTTTGAAAGAAGTTACGTTATATCCTAAACCTGCAGCTCCAACGCCAGCGACGATGATGAAAGCTCCGCCTTTCATAAAGGCATGAACCATGGTATGTGCTATAGCTCCTGAAACTGCCCCATGTGTCAATGCTGGGAATGCAATCAATATGTAACCTGCCTGTGCAATTGAGGAATAAGCAAGCATTCTACCAATATCTTTTTGAGATAAAGCTGCCAAATTTCCAACAGTCATCGAAGTTAAAGCTATAATTCCCAGGATTAATCTCCATTCTTCTGAAAACGGTTCTAATGTAAATATAAAGACTTTAAACAATGCAACAAAACCCATTGCTTTACTCGCTGCAGCCAATAACGCAGTTACAGGTGTAGGAGCTCCTTCATAAACATCTGGAGCCCAAGCATGGAATGGAACAACCGCTATTTTGAAACCAAGACCTGCAATAATAAATAAACTAGAAATAAAGACTAATTCCTTGAAATCACCATCTATAACTCCATTCTCTAAACCTGTCAAAAATGCATGGACACCTTCAAAAGTAATAGATCCTGTCAAAGCATACAAAAGAGATATTCCATACAGAGTCAAGGCCGAAGAAAAAGCTCCAATCAATAAATATTTTGCCCCAGCCTCAGATGATTTATCATCCGTCTTTCTAAAAGCAACCAAAGCATAACTACTAAATGCTGAGATTTCAATACCTACAAATATAGTCAAGAAATCATTTGCTGAAGCTGTAATAAGCATCCCAAGTGTACTTGACAATAATAATACATAATATTCCGCCTGATGAGGTTCTTCTTCTTTGAAATAAGAAGAACTAATAACAGATACTGCCAAAGCAGACATCAAAAATATTACCTTAAAAAGTTGAGAAAAATCATTAATTACAAAATGATCATATATTACGTATGAAGAAGAGGACTTATCAAACGATACTTCATCAGGAGAATACCAAAATAAAATAACAAGTAGTAAACTAACAAATAATGAAATATTAGAACAGATAGAATAAGATTTAGTGTTATTAGTGGCAATATAAATTGCAGGTATAGACATAATACTAGCTATCAATATAAGTTCAGGCAAAAAGAGAACCGTTGAATCCACTATAGCACCCCCATAAAATCTAATATATCATAAGAGGCTGTAGAAATAGGATCCATCAAATAATGTGGAAATATTCCAAAGAAAACTGCAATAACAATCAAGATAAACATTGGATACATTTCATACCATGGTGCTTCGTGAACTTTCCCAAGATCTACTTTCTCATTCTCTGCACCAAAAATCGCCCTTTGTAATGCCCACAGATGATAACCTGCAGTAATTACCATCCCAAAAATAGGTACCAATAGTAAGTATCCATGGGATTCAAAGAATGCTATAAACACCGATAATTCAGAAACAAAAACCGCCATTCCAGGTACACCCAAACTACCCATAAAAATAACGACAAATAAACCCGTTGTTGTCGGTTGACTTTGAGCTATACCACCTAATTTAGGAATCTCACGAGTACCATGCTGATGTAACAGAACTCCTGCTACCATAAACATTGCTGGACTCAGAATACCATGAGCAAACATCATGAATACGGCACCCGCAAATCCTAATTCAGTCATTGTTGCTACTCCCAAGAGAGCCACACCCATATGTGAAACACTGGAATACGCAACTAGTTTCTTTAGATCAGTTTGACCTAAACTGAGTATTGCTCCATAAATTATAGATATTATTGCTAAGGCCACCATTATGGGAACAAAAAACTCTGCACCAATTGGTAGTGGAGGCAAAGCTGCCCTCATGAGACCATACAATCCCATTTTCAACATAACTCCTGCAAGCAGTATAGAACCTGCAGTAGGTGCCTGAACATGTGCATCTGGAAGCCATGTATGCCATGGGACAGAAGGAATTTTAACTGCAAAACCAATGAACAGGGCTGCAAAAACCCATATCTGAAACTCACGTGAAAAATCTGAACTGTTATTTGCAATATCAATCATTGAAAATGAATTTACCCCTGCTTCAAGATAAAGTGCCATAAAACCAACCAGCATTATTACAGATGCAGTAAAGGTGTAGATGAAAAATTTTATTGAGGCATATCTTTTGTTATCGCCACCCCATATGGCAATCAAGAAGAACATTGGAATCAAAACAATTTCCCAGAAAATATAGAATACAAAATAATCTAATGTAATAAATACTCCATAAAGTGCAGTTTGCATAATAAGCAACAAAGAGAAGAATAGTGCAGGTTTTTCTTTTTCATGCCATGAAAAGATTACTGTTAATGGACCAATAATACCAGTTAACAATACGAGAGGAGTACTTATCCCATCAACTCCCAAAAGTAATGAAACTCCAAGGCTCGGAGCCCATTCATACTCTTCCATTAGTCTAAAACCACTTCCACTTCCAGCCTTGATAAAAACAATACAAGAAATAATAAAGGTGAAAAGTGTTGTGGCTAATGCAATGTATTTATGAGCCTCTAGATTATTTCTAAATGAAAAACACCATATTGCTCCAAGCAGAGGGAAAACTAAAAGATAAGATAACCAAGGAAAATTTCCAAATTCCATTGAAATGTCTGGTCTACTCTCAATTATAATCTGTCCCCTCATAGACATACCTACATGTGGCTCGCAAACGTAATAGAGAGTTCCTTCTTCTTGAGTCAGATTCGATGGAAGCGACCATTCTCCTCCATCTTGTGCATCTCCGGAACGGAAACCTGAAACATAACTGTTTGATGTAGAATCAGATACCTGAGCTACATTATGGGCCATTCCAAGAGTCCACACAAATGTCACATTATCTCCCGGAGATATTTTTAGAACTGCAGGTTCAAAAATCAAAGCATTGGATTCAGTTCCAACCATAACTGTGTGGTCTTCGGCCGAAACTAAACTTGGAACCAAAAATAATCCTAAAAGTAGAATTAAAAGACTATATATGTGCCTCACAACGACCACCCCATTAGTGGAAATACTAACCTAGTAATCACAACAATAGCTCCAAGACCTCCTATTGAAAGCGAGGCATAATGGCCTGTAAAACCTGTTGTTAAATTTCTTGCATTATTACTAAAAGACATTGATAATGAAGCTATTTTGTTAACTATACCATCTATAATATTACGGTCAAACCAGTCAGACAGAGAAGCAATGGTATCCCATGTCCTCATACCAAACCAATTAAATAAATCAGACATGTAAAGCCTGTTAGACAAAAATGTATGAGATATCTTCAATATCCAAATATCATTTACAAAGTTTGTAGAGAATGCCGCATTACCATCCAGTCCCCTTTTGTAAAATATAATGCCAAAAAAGATCCCAATTAAACCAACAGTCACTGACAAAAATGTCAAAGAAGAGGATAATATATGGTCGATAATGCCCCATTGAATCATTCCATGAGATTCATACGGTTCACCATAATAAACATGTGAACTAAAACCACCCCCGAAAACTAATGTTAAACCTGAAAAAACAGCAAGTAATGAAAGTATAATTAATGGTAAAGTCATGATAAGAGGTGCTTCATGAGCATGAGATTTAACCTTCTTAGAGTCTACAACCCAATTACCTGTATCTGAATGATCCTTAGATGTTACTACACTTGAAACCGTTCTACTAGATGGACCACTAAAAGTCATCATCCACATACGTGTCATGTAAAATGCAGTCATACCTGCTGTGAGGAGAGCCATAAACCATAAGGCTCCAAATATTCCCTCATATTGTGAATTATGGTGAACAGCCTCCAAAATCTCATCCTTAGACCAGAATCCTGAGAAAAAAGGAACACCAGCAATAGACAACACACCAAGACCCATTGTCAGAGACGTTATGGGCATTTCTTTTCTCAAACCACCCATCTCTCTCATATCTTGAGTATGGACTGCATGTATTACTGCACCCGAGCCCAGAAATAATAATGCTTTAAAGAAAGCATGATTCATTAAATGGAATAAACCTGCCATATACCCTTGAGAACTACCTGGTTCCATACCTAACTCTACTGAATTCCAAAATGCCCACGCCCCCGTACCTAATGCCAAAAACATATAGCCTAATTGAGAAATAGTTGAATAAGCAAGAACTCTCTTAATGTCATTCATAACCATTGCCATACTGGCTGCAATCAAAGCAGTAAATCCACCTGTGACTGCAATATATAATGCAGTATCTGGACTATGAACTATCAGAGGAAACGCACGTGCAACCAAGAAAACTCCAGCTTTAACCATGGTCGCTGCATGAATTAGGGCTGAAACAGTGGTAGGGCCTTCCATTGCATCAGGAAGCCACACATGAAGTGGAAATTGAGCAGATTTGCCTATAGAACCTCCGAATAAGCAAAGTGTAGCCCATTTAACCTCATCAAGATTATCTCTTAGAATCTGAGGGTCTGCAAATAATTCAGAGTATCGAAGAGTACCAAAAGTATTGTAAAGAATAACAAGACCAAGAAGCAAGAAAACATCACCTACTCTTGTAACTAAAAATGCTTTCTTTGCAGCCGATGAGGCTGAATCTTTCTCATACCAAAAACCAATGAGTAAATATGAACAAACTCCCATTAATTCCCAGAATATAAACATCAAAAGGAAAGAATTAGCCACTACTAAACCATACATTGCTCCAATAAATAACGAAATCTCAGCAAAATATCTTACTCTTCTATCTCCTTGATCATCCATATAACTTATAGAAAACAAAACTATCAAATATGAGACTACACCAACAACAACGAGTAATAAACCTGCAAGGGAATCGATATAGGTACCAAACTCAAATGAATATGTTGAACCGCTGAACCATACTCTTGAAGATTCGACATAAGAACCATTAGCAGTTCCATTGAAAAACAAATCATAGGCCACAGCAAGAGAAAAGACAGACGAAAAACTGGCCCCAAATAATGCTATAGAACCACCCTTTTCAGAATCTTGTAAACCAAATAACAATATTAACGCAAAAGAAACCAGCGGGAAGACTGGAATCATCCAAGAGTAATGGATTGCAGATTCAGATGAAGACATCAACAAATATGCTAGGAATACAATTGCAAATACAAAAAACAAGGCTATTTTATTAATTAATATTTTTGGAATTCCTTTAATTTTCCCCATAATTACCACCTAAGTTTGTTAAGTAAATCAAGTTCAATTGTATCTCTTTGCTTAAAGAGGCTCAATAATATGGCTAAACCTATTGCAACTTCAGCAGCCGCAATAGTAGTTATGAACAAAGCCACTATTTGGCCAGTGAGATCGTGATAGTAAGTTGAAAAGGCTACAAAATTAACGTTTGCAGCAGTTAACATAATTTCAATAGACATTAAAACTACTATCGAATTTTTATTTCGAATAACACCGTATGCACCTATTAGTAAAAGGAGCGAGGAAAATAATACAAAATGAATAGGATCAATCATCTTTTTCCTCCCTAGCCAAAAAGACACCAGCTTGTAATGCAATCACCATCATAATTCCCAAAAGAAGAAAAGGAAGCTCCCACTCATTAAATAACATAAATGCTAAAAATTTGGTAGTACCAATACGTAAATCATTAGCTGAAGAGGCCTCCGAGGTAAAGCCTAATTCATCTACTGCAAAAACAGACCAACTATATTCTTTACCCTCTATAAAATTCGAATATTCATAAACTGTTTCTGATAAATTGTTAATCTCATGTATTATAGGTACATCAGTGTCTTTGTATTCACGTATTTGTATTGTATAAGTCACATTTACTTTATTCCAATCCAATATGATTTTTGATGAGCTGTCTAATTGATGAGTATCGCCTTTTAATATTAGTTGAAAAACTTCAGTCTCATTACTAAACATATCCAAAAGATTTGTGCCAATCATACCTGTATAATATACTGTAGAAGAATAGTTACCTATTTTCAAACGAGGGCTCGTGGTAGAAGTAAAATCAGTTAAATTAGCATCATGAACAATATCTCCACTATCTGAATCAACGATAACTGCGCGATAAGTAACGGAGACTGAGTTCCAATCAAATGTTAATGAATCATCGTAATGATGATAATTATCTTCAGGAAAATTAATAGATGGGGGACAGCCTGTTGGACATGAAGTAGGACTTGGTTCGGAAATTTTTAGATTAGACCAAGGCACCATAGCAATGGATACTACAACATAAATCGCAAATATCATGACGAAAGCATCTCTAAACCAGATTGTTCTTCTACTAGGCACTTTCCCCTCCTTTCAATGTTCGCTTAGTTAGCATAATTCCGAAAATTATAACAACTGAAATAGCACCTACGTAAACTAAAACTTGAATAACTGCCAAAAATTCTGCATCTGCCAAGATAAAAAGACATGCTGTTAACAAAAAGACTGCAGATAACCACACAACAGAATGTACAATATCGTTACCATTAACTACAGCCCATGCAGAAGCCAAAATCAAGGAAGCTATAACCCAAAATAAAATAACTATCATATCCATAATTTAGGCCTCCGATTCCGTAGTAGGTAGAGTAAGCCCACTAGAACTTGAATTCGAAATAGGTTCCATATGTAAACATGAAGCTGGACAAACTTTTACACATGTAGAACAGCCAATACAAATTGTATAATCAAAGAAGGGATTCTCTATATTTCTAACCTTCCCACTTTTCAACTTTTTATTTACTACACCTTCATCCATAACAATGCAATTAGTTGGACAATGATCTACACATTTCTTACATCCGATGCACGGTTCAGAATCAAGTGCAGGAGACTCCATCATGTAATTTGTTAACGGTAGGGTTGGAGTTTCATCTAAATCTACTTTCATTGAACGTGCAGGATAGATTAAACCCTCTCTAGTAGTATCTGCTAATTCATAAAAATCAGTCATAGTCATAGCTCCTGTTGGACAATAATCTTCACAAAAACCACAGAACATACAATGTCCAAAATTAATAGCTGGCCTTTCAGCTATACTTTTCTTTTTGGAAACATGAGAACCATACCATGATTTGTCCTTCTCCTCATCGGAAAGATCTACAGGTTTCATTTTTAGACATTTATTTGGACAAACTTCACCACAAATACCACAACCAATACACAAATCCCAAATTACTGCATTCATTCCTCTATAGGTTGGAGGTGGATCTCTTTTCTCCAAAGGATACATTACTGTCGTTGGTTTTCCAAAAGTTGACTTGAAAAATTGTTTAATCGTAACCTTCATAGGATTAACAAAAATATCCATTAAACCAAGGCTCTTCCTATCTGATGACATCAGAAAACCTCCGGCAAACTAATAACATCTGCAAAATACGGATATATCTCAACCATAAAAATTACAATTAATAAATTTATCAAAGAAAGTGGTAGAAGTTTTTTCCATCCTAATTCCAAAATCTGATCTGTTCGAATTCTAGGAACTGACCATCTAATAAATATCCAAAAAATAATAATTAAGTATACCTTAATTAAAAACCAAATCTCAGGTGGGACTGGCCATGGCCCCGCCCAACCGCCCAAAAATAGGATCGTAGCAACTGCCGCCCCTGCAAATCCTCTAATATATTCTGCAGCCAAAAATAGCATGTACCTAATACCACTATATTCAGTAGTCCAACCCTCAACTAATTCAGCTTCTGCTTCAGGTAAATCAAATGGAACACGCTCCACCTCAGCTAGAATACATATCATAAAAACTATAAAACCAATAAATTGAGGTATAAAATTCCACATAGGCAACCCAAATAACCATGTAGCTTCTCTTTGCTGTTCTACAATATCAACTGGGTTATAAGAACCAGCTAAAAGAAAAACACCAGCCATACTCAAAAGTAAAGGAATTTCATAAGACATTAATTGTGCTGCTGAACGCATCCCACCAATCATTGAATACTTATTATTAGATGCCCAACCTGAGGTTAGTACTCCTATTGGAGCTATTGAAAAGGCCGCCATTATTACCATCAAACCTGCCGGAGCTGCTGAAGCTGCAAAACGATCTGAAAGTGGAAATAAAACCAATAAGAAAACAGAAGAGGAAATGAAGATTATAGGCCCCATCGAGAAAAGGAACTTATCTGCCTTATTTGGTATAATCAATTCCTTAGTTATTGCCTTAATTCCATCAGCCATATTTTGAATAATACCAATACCGCTATAATTTCCTTTAAATTTCCAAGTAGGCGCTTTCCCTGCAAAATCTTCGCCGAGCTCTCTAAAAGCCCTAAACGAGAGCATAGGGCCTCGACGATCCTGTATACGGGCTGCAATCTTCCTTTCTAAATGGATTACTAGAATTAAATTTGTCATACCAACTGCAAAAGCAATATTAACTGCATAAATCCAAGCTAATGTTACAATTCCACCTTCACTTGAAAACCAATCTGCTAAGTCACCTGCAGGATAACTAAATGGAGGGAAAATATTCCTTTGGAATCTAAGCATAGGGACAATAAACATATCTGCTGTAAGTTCAGCCATTGTTTTACAAAATCCAAATAATGTCATTTATCGGTCTCCCCTATGCAAATATCAATACTACCCATTATAGCAGGAATATCTGCAACTTTGTATCCTTTAAGATAGTAAGGACATGCTGAAATAGTTGTAAACATTGGACTTTTGATTTTCCATCTATAAGGCCTATCGGAACCGTCACCAACTAGATACATTAGTGCTTCACCTCTCGAATCCTCAGTCCTTCTGAATGCCTCACCAGTCGCCCTTACAGGAACACGAGAAGCCATTGTTGGACCCTTAGGCATTTTCTTAAAACATTCACGTATAATTTTAACTGATTCTCTCATTTCATCTATACGTACCATATATCTACTGAAACAATCACTATAACCTGGGCCTGCCTCTCTGGTACAAACATCCCAATCTATCTCCTCATAAATTTCATAGGTATCTTCTTTTCTAAGATCATGTTTAATCCCACAACCCCTCAAATTTGGACCTGTAATACCAAGATTCATAGCTTGTGAACCTGTAAATTTGCCAACATCCTCAGTTCTCATTCGAAATATTTTTGAATTCTCAAATAAATCGGCATATTCATCAAGCCTCTGTTCAAATAGTTTTAAAATTCTTTCTGTTTTCTCCTCAAAACCGTCTGGTAAATCTCTCTTAACTCCTCCAATTCTAATATAATTATAGAGTAAACGACTTCCACTAGGAAGTTCTAATAAATTTAAAAAAAGTTCTCTATCTCTCCAAAAATAAAGAGCTCCTGTTATGTGACCCAAATCAGGCATATATGCACCAGCCCACATCAAATGAGAAGCCAATCTTTGCATCTCAAGCATTATCGTTCGAATATATTGAGCTCTGGTTGGAACCTCTACTTCCATTAATTCTTCAACTGCATTTACATAACAATGAGTCCATGTTGTAGAACTTGCATAGCAAAGTCTGTCTGTCAAGGTAGTATTCATGAAATATTTTCTTCTTTCACCCATCTTCTCTACAGAACGATGAAGATAACCAAGTTCTGGATCTGCATCGACAATCGTTTCACCATCTACCTTAACTTTGAGTGTCCACAAACCATGAGTCATAGGATGCTGTGGACCCATACTAATCCACATTTCAGCCATTACCACTCCTCCTCATGTATTTCATACACGTAATCTTTTCTGAGAGGATGACCTGCAAAACCTTCTGGCAGAAGAACTCTTCGAAGGTCAGGATGACCAATAAAATAAATGCCCATTAAATCAAAAGCTTCACGTTCATGCCAATTAGCTCCAAACCACAAGTCTGAAACTGAATCAATAGAAGGTGAATCTCTCTCTAAATGAATATGAACTTCTACCATAGCTGCCATTTTAGTATCTCCAATAGATAATTCGCCACTTAAACAGGATAAATGATAAACCAATTCAAAGTCTGGTTGATTATCAATTGCAGTTATTAGTGAACAATGTTCAAAGTAATACTCTTCCTTAAGTTTTGTAAAGAATTCTTTTGATATTGATTTATCTAAGTCTAATTTTATTACATTCTTACGAATAAGTGAGATTTCTGTAACTCCTTTCATTGCTTTTAACTGTTTCTGCAAATCCTTGAAATTCATAAATTATCGCCTTAAGAACATCCCTGGTTCCTTTTCACGTATTTTCTTTTGTAAAGTCAGAAATCCATGCATTAATGCCTCAGGTCTTACAGGGCAACCTGGAATGTAAACATCTACAGGCATAAATGTGTCTGCACCAGCAACTACTGAATAAGAATCCCAATAAGGGCCTCCTGAAATCGCACACTCACCCATTGCAATTACCCACTTGGGTTCTGGCATTTGTTCGTATAATGTTTTTAATTTTGGTCTTAATTTTTCACAAACCGGCCCATTTACGATAAGAACATCACATTGCCTAGGAGACGAGCGATAAACTAGTCCTAATCTGTCAATATCATGATCTGGTGCAGAAGCCTGCCCCATTTCAATAGCACAACACATTATTCCAAAATGAAGTGGGTGGGGTGAAAATCTTTGAGCAAAATTAAAAATCGGACGTGTTACCCTGTCAACAACTTCCCTCATCCCAGTTGCTTCTGAAACATTGTAAACTGCATCATCAATCCATTTTAGTAACTGATCAGAACGCAAGGCTAACCAATCACCTGCAGGTGGATCCTCCATTATTTCCTCTGAATCAGTTGTTTTAGAACCTATACCTCTTCTTAACTCTGGATTGCCTCGAATTCCTTTTCCACTCATATCCAAATCACATCCTCTTTCTTAAAAGCATACCATAATCCAAGTAATGTAATAAGCAAAAACAACATCATGACAATCTTTGCTGAAACCTGAAGAGACAAATATACTTGAACCCATAAAATCAAAAACACTACGACCAAATCAAAAACTACAAACAAAATTGCAAACATATAATATTGGAAATGGAACTGAATATGAGCTTCACCAACAGGTACTTCACCACACTCATAAGTCGAATTTTTTAGAGCATTTTCATTATTGGGACGGAAGAATCTCCCGACAAAGAATGTCAAGATAGGAAATGATAACGCTATAAGCGCAAAAATACCTATCGGAATGTACTCATGTCCAAGCACATTTCCCACTTTGTATAACCCTATTAAAAGTGTTTGGGCTAATACTAAAAAAAAAAAGCTAAATATACGAAAAATAATAACTAGTCCATTCTTGGTAGCACTATGGTAATAGATGATAACTAAATATAAGAGAATCACCACCAATGTTCTTCAAGAAATGAAAGATAAGGGTGAAAAAATATCTATGCTAACTTCATATGATTACACGCTTGCTAAAATTGTAGATAATGCTGGCATTGACGTCATCTTAGTTGGCGATTCAGCATCCAATGTAATGGCCGGTCATGAAACCACACTACCAATAACCTTAGAACATATGATATATCATGCTAATTCAGTGGTTAAAGCCGCAAAAAGATCTTTAGTTGTAGTTGATTTACCTTTTGGATCATACCAAGGAGATTCAAAAAAGGCCCTTCGTTCCTCGATCAGAATAATGAAAGAATCTGGGGCGCACGCTGTAAAATTAGAAGGAGGCGATGAAATAATAGATTCTGTAGAAAGGATACTAACTGCAGGAATCCCAGTCATGGGCCATCTGGGACTTACACCGCAATCAATTTACAAATTTGGAACTTACACAGTTAGAGCAAAACAAAAAGCTGAAGCGAAAAAATTGATTAATGATGCAAAATTATTGCAAAAGGCTGGTTGCTTTGCAGTTGTTTTAGAAAAAATACCTGCAGAATTAGCCCGGAAAGTTACTAAAGAATTAGATATTCCACTTATAGGTATTGGAGCTGGAAACAGTGTGGATGGTCAAGTGCTTGTTTTACACGATATGTTAGGAATGACACATGAGTTTAATCCACGCTTTTTAAGAAGATACCTAAACCTCTATGAAGATATTAACAAAGCAGTCCAAAATTATGTGGATGATGTTAAGAATAAAAATTTCCCAAACGAAAATGAAGAGTATTAATACTCAAAAACGAGTAGTTACCCATTTTATTTAATCTGCACTCTAATGGAAAAATGTGAATACTAAAATTACCATTAATTGTGCAATGTCTGCAGACGGGAAAATTGCCCTTCCAAGCCGAAAGCAAATCAAGCTTTCAAACCAAAAAGATGCAGAAAGAGTGAATGAACTAAGAAAAAATTGTGACGCTATTTTAGTTGGCATTGGAACTGTGATTGAAGATAATCCAAAATTAACTGTAAAAGGCAAAAATAACATAACAAAAAATCCAATTAGAATTGTTCTTGATACCAACGGAAGAACTCCGTTAAATTCCAATATTCTCAATAATGAAGCTAGAACTATACTGGCTGTAGGAAATAATTCTAACATAGAAAAACTAGGAAATGCGGAAATCATTAAGTGTGGTGATAATCAAATTGATATCAAATTATTAATTCAAAGATTATCTAAAAAAGGCATTCAAAAAATATTAGTGGAAGGTGGAGAAACAGTCCTTTGGTCTTTTTTAAATGAAAAATTATTTGATGAGATTAATATATTTATTGCAAGTATGATAGTTGGTGGTGAAAAAACTCCTACTATGGCAGGGGGGCCTGGATTTACCACAAAAGTAGACACATTAAAATTGTCTTTGAAACATGTTGGGAAACTTGAAGATGGCGTTTTACTAACCTACTCTAAAATATAATCATAAAAAGGGCACCCAGATAATTAAAATAATGGAAGTAGCAGTTTTAGCATCTGGAAGGGGAAGCAATTTTCAATCGATAATTGACGCTTCAAAAAAAGGAGATCTTCCAAACGCCAATGTTAAACTTTTAATTGTAAATAAAATAAAAGCACATGCTATTGAGATAGCAAAGAAACACAATATACCACACTACATTATTGAGTCAAAAAAAAAAAAAAGAAAGGAATTTGATTCGGAAATGCTAAATGTATTAAAAAAGAATAAAATTGATATTATTGTTTTAGCTGGATTTATGAGAATTTTGTCTCCATTCTTCGTAAAAGAATATAAAAATAAGATAATTAACATCCACCCCTCCTTATTGCCATTATTTCCTGGAGCTCATGCACACAGAGATGCTATTGAAGCTGGTGTCACTGAGAGTGGATGTACAGTCCATTTTGTTGATGAAGGTGTTGATACAGGACCCATAATTTTACAAGAATCCTTAACTATTAGCCCACAGGAAACTGAAAAGACATTGGCAAGAAAAATTCTTCCTCTAGAACATAAAATATTTCCTGAAGCACTTAACCTTCTAAGTTCACAAAAATTAGAAGTAAAGGAAGGGAAAGTAACCATAAAAACCGACTAATACTTTAAATACGGCACAGTCTGGCCGCCAATCTGACTTTAAAAAAGACTATGCCAAAGAAACAAATTTCAAGGAAAAGCAACTCAGAATTAGTGAAAACTATAGATGAATTGAAGAAGGCATCAAGAGAAAATAATGCACCGATATGGAAAAGTATTGCTAGAAAGTTAGAGGGATCAAGTCGTAATTGGCCAGTAGTTAATATCAGTAAAATAGAATACAATGCTTCCAAAAATGGAAAGGTAGTTATTCCTGGTAAAATTATGGGGAGTGGGACTTTAAGTAAGAAAGTTACAGTATCTGCATACAGTTTTACGAAATCTGCAGTTGAAAAGATAGAAAATGCAGGGGGAAAATGTATGGTTTATAATGATTTTATCAAAAAACACCCTAATGGGAAAGATGTCTTGGTGATAGGTTAATGAAAATAATAGATGCAAGTGGATGTATTATGGGAAGATTGGCCAGCCATGCTGCTAAAAGTTTACTAAATGGAGATGAAATACATATCATTAATGCTGAAGAAGCTGTTATATCAGGAAATAAAGACAGTGTTATTGGTGAATATGTAGAAAAAAGGCAACTAAATCATCCAAGAAAGGGGCCATATTATCCACGAATGCCACATCTTATGCTCAAACGAGCTGTAAGAGGGATGATTCCTTATCAAAAACCTCGTGGTAGAGAGGCATTCAAGAAATTAAGAGTAGATATCGGAAAACCTGCCTCGATTGATGATGAAAAGATTGAAACTATAGAGAAGGCTCAGATGAATGATAATACTAAATATGTATCACTTGGTGATGTTTCCAAAATATTAGGAGCTAAATTCTAAAATGGCAAAAGTAATTCATACTAGTGGTAAAAGAAAAACTGCTATTGCACGAGCTACTTTCAAATCAGGTAAAGGCCGTGTTAGAATTAACAATAAACCTGTAGAATTTTATCAACCTGAATTAGCAAGACTGAAAATACAGGAACCACTTGAATTAGCTGGTAAACAAAAGAATCGTGTTGATATTAATGTAAATGTTACTGGCGGAGGCGTTATGGGCCAAGCTGAAGCAACGCGAACTGCAATTGCCAGAGGAATTATTGAATGGTTTGGTGATGAAGATTTACAAAAAATATTCCAAAGTTATGATCGTGCACTTCTAGTTAATGATACAAGACGCAAAGAACCCAAACACCCACTCGGACGCGGAGCAAGAAAGAAGAGGCAAAAATCATACAGGTGATCAAAAAATGTTAATACCAGTTAGATGTTTCAGTTGCAATAAGATTGTTGGCGGAACTTATGAAGAATTTTCTGAAAGGCGTGAAAACGGAGAAGATCCTGCCAAAATCATGGATGATTTAGGAATTAAAAGATACTGCTGCCGTAAGATATATGTTTCTCACTTAGATTTAATAGACGAATTGCTTCCTTACGACTAAATTTTTAAAAAATAAGGGCTGAATTACTTAATTCTGAGCCCGTGGGGTAGCTTGGCATCCTTGTACCTTGGGGTGGTATAGACTCCAGTTCA
>CAZVIT010000012.1:0-11507 GCA_964626865.1 uncultured archaeon
ATCCAAAGATGATGGTGGGCTTGTTACTAAATTAACAACCACTGAAGGTTTGCTTGGTATTGCAATTTTATTGATAAGTATTGGAGGTTTAGTATTTTATTTTAACAGAGATAGCTTCGATACATATTCAGCACCAAATATACCTACACCTCCAAAGACTACATCTGAAAGTTCTTCTTTTTCTTCAACAGTTTCAGAAGAGGAAGTAAGAAAACCAACAAAGAGAAAGGTCATGAGGAAGCGCGTAGTCAGTAAAGAGATTCTTGAAATGATGAAAGTTGAATGTCCGCAGTGTTCTTCACAGATTGAGATTCCAAAAATTTCAGGTTCACAACAACTTAAGTGTCCTGATTGTGGTTTAGAAGGTGAAATTGACATTTAGAATTGTGTCTAGTTATATTTTATAGGGTTCTTGTAATGGTGGACATGTAGAGATGAAGCGCGTAAAGTTAATTAACGACCCAGCCGAATTAGTGGCACTTTTTAGAGCTGTAGATTCAGAAATTAGAAGGAATGTTTTGAGTACTTTAGCTGAAGGTTGGACTATGATAAGTGATTTGGTTGAAAAGTTCGGTGAAGAAGCTAATGATATAATTGTATATTATGAAAAATTTAAGTTAATTGAATCAAGATGGGAAGTTAATAAGGGAACAGGAAGGCCTGAGAAAAGTTATAGAACCTTCTATAATGCTTTTCAAATTTCTACATCTTTAACATTTGATGAAACACAAGAACTTCTTACTGTGGTTTTGATGCCCGATAAAGAATTTATTAAGTATGAATCTAAGATTGTTGATTTAATTGGTGAAGAAGGAACTTTTGCAAATGATGTTGGGAGAGATATTGGAGTTACTTCACTTACCTTGAAAGGTTTAGTCAGACGTTCTGTAAAATTTGATTTTAAAGGACATAATATAGTACCATTGAAAGAGGAAGAATAGTGTGAACGATTTAGATATTGATGAAACATTACCGGGCCAAGAAATAGAAGAGGATATGGAAGATGAAGTAATACGGAGAGAGGCAGATATTACCTCTTCAATTAAGTCTTCTAGTTCAGAGTTTAATGATTCACTTAGTGAATCTGAAAGAGAAGAGTCACTTAGAGGTTGGTTATATCTCGTCGCAGGAGCAGGTTATGGAACTCTTGTGGTATACTTAGTTTTAGTTATTCAGCAAGGAATGAACATACCTATTTTGAGTTCAGACACTAAAGTTTCAGATACTTCAGGGGCACTTTCTACAGCAGTTTTAGTTTCTGCAATGGTTTATGTAACTATATGGTTTTTTATGTCTGGAAAAAACCATCCATTCTTTACAGAAGACCCAGATAAAGCTAAATTTTATGCAGGGATAATAGGTTTAGCCTCTTTAGTAATTATAGCAATTAGTTGGGAAGCCCATCAAAGAGAGATGATAATATCTGCAATATTAACTGCAATCTCAACATGGTCTTATATTAGATCCTCTGAAATGAAAGCTTGATTTTCTATTCTAATGTCGCCACATAGGCAAAACAGAATTGTAACCAGCTATAGCAATTCCAGTCATAGAAGCAACCTTCTGGCTAGTGGTTCGAAGGTGGTCTGAGCTCAAGTCAGAAGCATTCCCGACACCTAGTGAGCCCACAGTCTTTAACAAATTAGTCCCAAATTCTTTCAGTTCATTTTCACCACATTTGTTTTGTAAAAATATACCGGAGGCACCCAAAGCTAATAATTTTGTAGAATCATTGTAATCTAAATTATTTGTTTCAGCAAAAATGACCATTTGGTTTTTGTAATTTCTCGATGAAATAAGTGCAGCTTCTATTGGTATTTTATCACTTACTAAGATTACTCCATCAGCTCCTGATTTTGCTATCACACCTAAATCATTGTCGACATCACCAGCATAAATTCTAATTAAGATTGGCAACTTATTTGCAGAACTTTGGTTTAATAAATCAACGACAACAGCCAAATCCGTTGGTCTTTTCATATCTAATCTACGATTAATATTTGTTGCAGTAAGGTCAATAATGGCTACATTTGCATTTTTAATTTCGTCATTTATCTTTTCGTTAATTTTCCAAATAAAATATGATGGTGCATTATTTCCTTGCCATAGTAAGGGAATGGTAAGGTTTAGAGGTTCTTCTTTTTTAGCCCCGATAGTTAAAGATAGATTTAGATCATCTAATCCCGGTGTTCTAGGCCTCCTAGTAAGGCTAGCAGGTACAAAAATTATATCATCAGTTAAGCTGTTATAATCTGGTTTGTAATTGTTTTTCTTTTTACCTAATTTTTTAGAAGAAATAGATTTAAAATTTAAATCTCTTGAATCAATTCCACTATTCTTTAGTTCAGTCTTTAATTTTTTCCAATCACTGGGAGAAATATTTTTTGCATCTATATTTTCATTTTCATCAAAATCTCCAGCAATGAAGATTTTACCATTATCCATCATTCTACCAATATGTCCTAAAACATCGCCACAAATGATGATATTTCCTTGGTTCATACATGTAGCTAAATCTCCTCTAACACTACCAGATACGAGTAATTCTCCTCCGTGCATTGATGCACCAGCATCACCATCTACAGAACCTTGAACTATTATTTTACCGCCAGACATTGAATGTCCAGCTCCATCGTCACAATTTCCATTAATGATAATCTCACCATTTTTCATTCCATTTCCAACAAATCTTCCAGCATCTCCATTCAAGACAATTTTACTTCCTTGATTTAATCCACCAAAATTATCTCCTGCCTTGCCCTCGAATACAATATTTGTCTTCGGCGGCATATTTGCTGCAATACACGCTTGGTTTGCTAAGTTTGTAACTTTAGCAGTATCATGATTTTCAAATCTTTTTCTTAGCTGCTCATTAATTAGCCCAGAGGTCCAAGATTCTGAGTCACTCATTGAAGTCTTATTTGTAACCTGTATTTAGGTGATTAGGTAGGATTAGTGTCCTCTTGTAACCATGTATTCTAATAATTCTTCTAATAATGCCCTTGCGTTACTTTTAGGAT
Source organism: uncultured archaeon (assembly GCA_964626865.1). GTDB lineage: Archaea > Thermoplasmatota > Poseidoniia > MGIII > CG-Epi1 > CG-Epi1. Next base: position 3,021 of record CAZVIT010000012.1, read on the forward strand.
ACTTTTCAATTGTTTTTTTAGCACCATTAAGATATCCCAATGCCTGCTTACGGCAATTTTCAAGTGCTCCACAATTAGACATAATCTCAACTGCTCTTTTTACATCATCATCAGTATTGTTATTATTATCTAAAATTTCAATTAATTTATTTCTTTCTTTGTCATTTGTTCGATTTAAAGCTTCTATAACGAGTAGTGTACGTTTTCCCTGGCGAATATCAGAACCTGAAGGTTTTCCAAGTACTTCAGCAGGTGCTGTAGCATCCAAGTAGTCATCCCATATCTGAAAGCCTAATCCGACCCATATTGCCATCTGTCTTAATTCATTCGCTTCTTCAATTTCTTTTCCACCAATTAGAGCACCACCATATGCAGCTGATCCAAAGAGAATTGAAGTTTTTAGCCTAATCATTTCAAGATAAAGTTCAGGATTTACAGTTTCTTCTTCTTCAAAATTAATATCCATTTGTTGTCCTTCAGCAATTCTTCTAACAGTATATGCGGTATGTCTGACCAATTCAGATTTAATTTCATCATCAATATTACTTTCAGCAATCATTTCAAAAGCATATGCAAAAAGTGAATCTCCAGCTAGAATTGCAGTTGGCAGTCCAAAAACGGTATGGCAAGCAGCAACACCATGCCTTAGATCGTCATCATCCATAACATCATCATGAACCAAAGTAAAGTTGTGAATAACTTCCAGTGAAGCTGCAAAGGGTATTGCTTTTTTTCCATTTCCACCAACCATTTCACAAGTAAGTTGGGCCATAACTGGCCGAAGTCTTTTCCCACCAGCAAGTGGTATGTGTGCCATAGCTTCATACAATTTCTTAGGTTCTCTTATCACCAAATAATCATGAAGAGCTTTTTCAACATCTTTTGCTTTTTCAGCTAATTTAACTTTCACACTCAATTTACTTCCCCCATGTTATGGACTTGTTTATCTTCAATATCTTTTAAGGACTCCAGATTTTCCCAAATTTTATCAAGAAAATGTTCTCTTATTAATTTGAACCAAGGGCCTATTTTAACATCATCGTTATTAGACAAACTAAATAAATTATCCAATTCTTTTTTGTTGACATAATTAGTTTTTTGTATTTCATTTGAATTAGGATTTATTTGAACATCCTTTTTCACTACAAAAATATAATCAATTTCATGTTCAACCCATTTTTTATCAGCTCTAGCTTTGTAATGCATTTTGGTAACAAAATTTATGTTTTCGGATTTAATACTTCCCATTTCAATTCCAAGTTCTTGTGTTAGTTTCCTAATTGCAGCCCTTTTAGCACCTTCAATACCATTCTCTTCACCATTTTGATAAAGTGGGTGACTACAGCAACTATTAGCCCAGATAGATGGAAATGTTATTTTCTCATCTGCTCTTTGTTGTATTAATAATTTATTACTTGAGTTAAAAAGTAAAACACTAAATGCTCTATGTAATTTCCCTTCATTAAGATGGCAATTTACTTTTGAATCTTGTCCAATAATTTGATCATTATTATCTACGATAATACAGTTTTCTTCCATCATTTCTTTTTGAACTTCATCGTACCCTTGAAGTTCAGAATCCACAACAGTCATAATGTTGTAAGAGGTGGGCAATTAAAAATAACTAGTACAATTAAGTTCTTTATTGTAGCTCTTTATGTGTTTATATGACAAAACTTGATTTCTTAGATGTGTTAGGGATTGAAGATGTAAATTTAGGAGGTTACTCAGAAAATTGGTTAGGCTCTGGAAGTGATTTAGATTGCATAACACCAGTAGATGGAACATTAATAGCAAAAGTTAAGCAGTGTAATTCAGGAGATTACGAAAATATAATGCAGAAATCTTCTGAGATTTTTAAAAAATGGAGAATGGAACCTGCACCAAAGAGAGGTGAAGTAGTTAGGCATCTGGCTAATGCATTTCGTAAACATAAAACAGCGCTTGGCAAACTAATTTCTTGGGAAATGGGGAAAATACAAGCTGAGGGAGAGGGTGAAGTTCAAGAAATGATTGATATTGCAGATTATGCTGTTGGATTAAGTCGTCAGCTATATGGAAAAACGATGCATTCTGAAAGGCCAAATCATAGAATGTATGAACAATGGCATCCTCTAGGAACTGTAGGCATCGTCACAGCATTTAATTTCCCAGGAGCTGTTTGGGCATGGAATGCGATGATTGCAGCTATTTGTGGAGATGTGATGGTTTGGAAGCCTTCTTCCAAGACTCCACTTACTGCAATTGCTATTCAGAAGATTGTTAACGAAGTTATGACACCATTAGGTTGGGATGGTGTAATGTCATTGCTTGTTGGTTCCAGCAGAGATGTTGGTGAATTACTTGTACATGATAGAAGAATTCCCCTTGTTTCAGCTACAGGTTCATGTCACATGGGCCGTAAAATTGGGGAAGCTGTTGCTAAGCGTTTAGGAAGAACTCTTTTAGAATTAGGAGGAAATAATGCAATAATAGTAATGCCGGATTCAGATCCAGAATTAGTGCTTCGGGCAGTTTTGTTTGGGGCAGTTGGTACTTCTGGTCAACGATGTACTTCCACGCGTAGATTATTTTTGCATAAATCGATATCATCTTCTTTAATTGAAAAATTGGTTGCATCATATTCACAAATAAAAATAGGCAATCCATTGGATTCAGATACCTTAGTGGGTCCTTTAGTAGATGATAAAGCAGTACATGATTACAATAATGCCTTAGAGATAATTAAAAAAGAGAATGGAGAAATTCTTTACGGGGGAAATGTAATCAAAACAGATGGTTTCTATGTTGAGCCTACTTTAGTAAAAGCAAATTTGAGTATGGAAATAGTTAGAGAAGAGACATTTGCACCTATACTTTATTTATTTGAGTTTGAGGAGTTGGAAGAAGCTATCTCAGCTCATAATTCTGTTGATCAGGGTTTGTCTTCATCAATATTTACCAAGGATATGCAGTCTATTGAAAAATTTTTGAGTCATTCAGGAAGTGATTGTGGAATTGCTAACGTAAATATTGGGACAAGTGGTGCTGAGATAGGAGGAGCTTTTGGAGGGGAAAAAGATACTGGAGGAGGAAGAGAAGCAGGTTCAGATTCATGGAAGGCATACATGCGTAGACAGACCAATACGCTTAATTGGTCGGACGATTTGCCTTTAGCACAAGGAATTGAGTTTGGTTAAAATGAGCGAAAGACAATATTTGAAAGTACCGAAAGATGACGCAGAAATTATGATGAATAAATTAGTTTCAGCAGGTTTGCTAGATGAGGATGCAGATGTCAAGTGGGAAGGAGAATTTGTTTCATTTCCCTTAAAAGAAGACCTAATGATAGGTAAGAATTAATTTCTCCAATCCTCTTGATAGCAATAAATTTCAGGAATTAGTTCTAGCATCTCGTTCCAATTTTTTTCATCAGTAGTGTCTGTTGGATTAGGAAGTATATCATCTACCCAATCATCAATTGGTTGGATTCCTGTATCTTCATTAAGAGTTTCAGATGAGATAACGCCAATACCCATTGCCACTATTAATAAATTATATTCAGGTGCTTTCCATACTTCTCCAATGTATCTTGATTCGGACCCTTTAGTTACTTTATAATTTACATCTTCAGTTCCTATTTTTTCTGTTTTTGTAGTTCCATTATATATTACATATTCAGTATCATATCCTTGACTAGTTTTTCGACTTCCACTATTAAGAGTGTCATTATCTAATTCAATATCTTGTTCTATAGCCATTTTTTGAAATTGGTCATCTAAAATATCTAAGGGTACAGTTTCATCAATTTCAAAAGGTATTTTTAGAACAATAACAAATAAAATAGCAGGATATCCGTCTTCATTTTCATCATCATCTCTTGCATCATCACTATAGAGATAAATGCTTGTTGAAGCTAGTCCAAGGCCATATTCATCAACTTGTGAATAAGATTTTTTCCAACCATTTCCATTTTCTCCATCTAAAAAATTGGAAGGTAATACTGCATTAGCAGGTTCACACAAGGGAGCAATACTAAGACAAGGTATTATCACACACACAGCTACAAGAGTACAAACAAAGCTTCTTGCAATCATTCGGTTCCTCGATCTAGGTATTCCAGCCAAGCATCGTCCAGTCATGTATACTGAAATAGCTAGTGAAATTCCGAATAACATAGGGATAAGATTAGAATTAATGTGAGTAGTGGTAAAGGCGAGAAGCAAAATAACTGAGCTTAGAACATAACCAAAATTCCGAACATTTACTTTGATATTATTTATATTTAAAGTATAATTAGCTTTTATTATTTTTATTTTGAGTTTATCTAGGACAAAATACCACCCTTTTCTTATCAAACCATCCTCAGGTTCAACATTTCTTAAGAGGTTAGTATTTCTTCTATCTTTATAGATAATATATGAACATAATGCAGAAATTAAGAAAATAAAGAGCCATACATTTCCAGAATCTCTGAAAGAATTTAGATAATAGGAAATGAATGCAAATGATAAAGAAATCCATGCTGTTCTTAAAGGCCCTGATTCATTTTCACCAACAATATTAATTTCTACTTTTGTATTTAATTCTTCTTCCGCATCAACTATAGGTTTCCCTTCACTTTTTTGCAATCCAGTAACCTGATTAGTTTGAATTTGGAGCATTAATTCATCAAGTTGCCCGTTATCATCAGATATGAGCCATTCTTTGTTTTTTAATCCAATTTTTAAGCAATCTATTTTGAGATATTGTCTAGCAGTAGATAGGATTATACAAATTAAAAAAAGTAAAGTTTTTCCAGAGGCTATGCTAAACAAAATGACAATTGATATTAGAATTTGCCACATCCATGAAAAACGCGGATTATTCATTCTACCCATATAAATTATATCTTTTGTATTGAAATTCCATAGATCTTTCTTAGTAGATAGAAATAATCGAAGGTTAGTAAGATAAACTGTTCCTTTTTTATTTTCTATCAATAAATTATTATATTCATTTAGCAATTTTTCACTGGGCAATAATTGCTCTCTTAGATCCATATTTTAATTAATTTAGTTTAGTATATAAAATGTATTCAAAAATAATTTTGAAATTAAAAGATATATTAATATGCGGTCCACTAGATTATACAAATATGACTGAGCTTGACATTTTGCGGTTTTTGATAGGTACTGCAATGCTGTCTTATGGTTCTTGGTTAGATTTTAAAACCAGAAGAGTTCCAAATTCAGTATGGATTTATGGTGGAATTTTGGGTTCTTTACTGTTGATTTATGATGTTTCCCAGATTTGGGAAGATTATGGTTTTTATTTGTGGGCTTTACTATTTGCCACTTTCACTTTATTTTTCAATTCTTTTGTTGATGAATATGTTTTAGATAAAAATCAGGCTATGCTTTGGAAAGCTAATCAATATCTGGCGATTTTATGTTCAGCTTATTTTCTTTTTGCATTTAATTCAGAAGATGTTTCAAAAAATAATTATCAGATGATTGATTTTATATCAATTCCATTTTTAATGATTCTAATGTATGTTTGGTTTTACTTTGGTCCTACTATAGGGGGTGCTGATGTAAAAGCAATTATGACAATTAGCCTAATTACACCATTTTCATTTTCATTTGCAGAAGAGTCATTGACTGCTTTCGATAGCAGAGGGTTCCCTTATCCTTTTGTAATATTTATGAATTCTCTTTTACTTTATTTGTTTATTCCAATAGGTTTAGCTTTTTATAATATATTTAAAGGAAATTTCGAAAGTCCTTTTTTTCAAATATTTGTTGGTACAAAAATGAAATTAGCTGAAGCAAAAGAAAGTTTTGTATGGCCCATGCAGCAAGTTGTTGGTGAGCGAGTAGTAATGGTTGCTTTTGTTAAACACAAATTAGATTCTGAGAAAGAATGGAAAAAATTGGAGGATAAAGGTATCAAAAATCCTTGGGTTACCTTCAAAATACCTTACATTATACCTCTTACATTATCATTTTTGATATCTGCATTTTTCGGAGATTTATTCTCGGCCAATATTGTTGAGCCTTTGAATTCTTTTTTTAATTAAGCTATGAGCTTAAGTCAATTAATTCACTTAAAACTGCAGCAGTAGCTCCCCATATTTCCTTATTCATAACCTTAAATATTGGAACTCTAATCATATTATCTTTAAGATTCCAATCTTCGTAGTATCCATTATCGGCATTAACTAAATCCTTGAATTTTAGGATAATTAATTCATCTACTTCTTTCTTATTGATATTCCATTTAGGTTCATAATCAACTATTCCTATGAAGGGAGATATCAAATATTTTGAAACTGGAATTGGTAATGGCGTCATTTTACCTATTATATCAACATTCTCAGGAACAATCCCTATTTCTTCAAAAGCTTCTCTCAATGCAGTATTTTCTAAAGTCTCATTTTTTTCCATAGCTCCACCAGGCAATGCAATTTGACCTGGGTGATTTTTTTCATGCATGGGTCGTCTGATTAGTGGTAGATGATATTCACCATCTTTTTTAAAAAAACAAATTAGAACTGCAGCTTTCTTCATTTTTTTTAAATTATCTTTAGATAATAATTTCTCATACCTGATTATTTTCTCATTATCAATATTACTGTCTTGTATGGGTTTTACAGCCATCCGATTCCATGAATTAATTCCTGGTAATTCGGATTCTAAATTTTCTTTAATGTTTTCGATCAATTCTCACTTCTTTGAAAGTTCTTGTAATATTTTAAGTAGCAAATTCCAGAATTTATCAACTGAAGAAATATCTACTCTTTCATCCGGAGAATGAGGCCCCTTGATGGTTGGTCCAAAAGACACCATATCCATATCCTTAACTTTTTCACCTATAACTCCACATTCAAGACCTGCGTGTATAGCGCATATATGAGGTTCTTTGCCAAGTATTTCAGTGTATATTTTTGTAGTAGTTTTTAATACTGGAGAGCTTACATTTGGAGCCCAGCCAGGATATGCTTCATCTTGCTTAGTTGTGGCACCAAATGCTTTAGACATTATTTTTATTCTTTCGCGTTGTGATTTTAAAGCCTCAGAAATAGAGGATCTTGTCGAACACACAATATTTATTTTTTTCTTTTCTACTTTAACAGAAGCTAAATTGTTAGATGTTTCTACTAAGTCTTCAACATCATGTGAATATTTTAACACACCGTGTGGTAATGTTCTTAGTAATCCAATAAGACTAGTTTGACTTTCATTTGAAAGGCATTTTTCAGAGGATTCCTCCGATCCTGTAAATTTCACTTTCATATTCTTTTCAATTGAGCCAAATTCCTTCTTTAGAGCTTTAGTTCGGTTTGATACAGAATTTTGTGCATCAGAAACAGATTCAGGATGAATAAATATATTTGCAAATGCTTCTCTTGGTATTGCATTATGTTTATCTCCACCTTCTATGGAAACAAGGTAACTTTCAGTATTTTTTAATATATTATCAATTATGGAGGATATGAAAACTATTGCATTTCCTCTTTCTTCGTGTATATCTACTCCAGAATGCCCTCCTTTTAATCCTTCTACAGATAGCTGGAAAGATAGATAATCAGAAGGTGCATTTTGGTAGTTGATTGGCAAATGAATGCTAGAGTCACCACCACCAGCACAGCCAATACAGATTTCTCCCCAGTCTTCAGTATCAAGATTTAGCATGGTTCTTCCCTTCAATATTTTCCCATTTAGGGCAAATGCTCCCGTTAATCCAGTTTCTTCATCAACAGTAAATAAACATTCTAAGGGAGGTAGTGTATAGTTATCAGGCACATCTAGCAAAGCCATAGCTGCAGCGACTCCGATTCCGTTATCAGCACCCAAAGTAGTGCCTTCGGCTTTTAACCATCCATTTTCTATGTACAATTTTAGTGGATCATTCATAAAATCATGTTCAGAATCTCTGTTCTTTTCACAAACCATGTCAACATGACTTTGAATAATTACAGTAGGCGCATTTTCCCCTCCTCCGCTTCCAGGTCTTAATACGACTATATTTCCAGTTTCATCTTCACGAATCTCAAGTTTTCTTTCAGTTGCGAATTTCTTGAGGTAAGCTAGAATCTTCTCTTCATGCTTAGAAGGTCTAGGTATCTTCGTAAGTGTCTCAAAATGTTTCCATATAATTTCAGGCTTTAACCCATCAACAACAGATGCCATAATTGATTATTTTACCCCTCTAAAATAAACTTTAGCTATTTTTTTTGTAAATAATGTCTATGAATGAATAAGGTTCAAGAATAGTTTCTTCATATGTATCTATTTTGTTTCCGTTCATGTAAATTTCGATAATGTAATCATTATCAGAGGTATAATTTAGTATTTTATTCTCTGTAAAATTTTCCCCCCATATATCAAAAAAGAATCCTAGTTTTGCAGTAGCGTTTTTTGTAGTTTCAACGTGAATTCTTCCACTATTGTCATAGGTGTGTATAGGGTGTAGAAAAATGGTATTTCCTTCAGAATCCCTTTCAAATCCTATATTCATGGGGAT
>CAZVIT010000012.1:11607-17854 GCA_964626865.1 uncultured archaeon
ATTATTTGAATTAGTGTCTTGGAATCCAGCAGTTAAATGAGAGTCTGAGTTTACAGTTACATTACCATAGACTTTTTCAGTATTTCCAGAAGTTTCGTTGAATACTAAATCTACAAAAGCATATGTTCCAACAATATCATAATAGCTCATATTAAGATAAGTTTCATTGAATGGTACATCAAAATGAGCATTACAATTTTCATCTACCTTAGTGCCATTTATGTGCTCACATTCATGTGTTAGATTACCAGAATCCCAATCTTCTTCCCCATCATATTTGCCATCTGAGTTAGCATCAACTAATATTCGATGAGTTATATTGTCAGTATCATCAACATTTATCCATCTTGCAGTATCGTTAACAAGCATTTGGACATTTCCAGGCACTACACCATTCTCAGAAACAATTATTGTAAAGATTCCTCCTGTATGTGCAGATGTAGTTGGAAAAATAACTTGAAAGCAAATGAAAAGCATCATAGTCATGCTAAATATTGTTTCTCTAGCTTTCATACTGCTACATTCTAAATAGCCTATAAATAAAAGGTTATACTGCCCAGAATAATGCAAACAAAGAAAATGGCTCTAGCAGTTTTGGTCTCCCTAAGTTTAATCAGTGGCACAGCTGGTTGTTTAACTTTAGACCAAGATTCATCTTCTAGTGAAGGGACTGCCCTTTTAGAGGATCCTTTGATTCAAGAAGAGGGGCATGATCATATGGATGCTTCAATGCATAATATGAGTAGTGGGAACATTAAGCAAATTGAATATAATCCATTAACTAATGGAGGTAATGCCGAAGTTACGGTTGCAGATTCACCAGATGGTAGAACCTATGCCTACCAAGCAGGGTGGTCAGAGTTTCATATCATAGATGTTACAGATCCCTATAATACGACTGTAATGGGTAAATATTCAGATCCTAACACTCAACTTTTGGATATCAAATACCTTGAGTTTAGTGGTAGAGAATATGTAATTCTTCAAAATCAATTAGTTGATCCAGGTTATTCGGATCCGAATGTTGGTGAATGGGGAGATCCGACACAAGTTAGTGTAGTATTAGTTGATGTAACAGACAAAACAAATCCAGTTTGGGTAGATAGTTGGTATGATTCAGATCATCCAAGTGGTCCACATAATCTCTACACACATATGATTGATAATGAATGGTACATTTTTGTGGCAAATCCAGATTATGAAGGTTGTGACATTGCAGTAGGAGAAGCCTGTGGTGGAGTTACTATAGCTCATCTAAATTTGCAAGGTTCTGCAGCTAGAACATTAGAAGGAGTTCCTGGGGCCGGTTATGGTCACACAGTAATCAAAGTAGGAGAATATGAAGTAGCCTGGGAAACAACTAGAGGGGGATGGATTTACATTCATGACATGACGGTTCAAACTTGGCCAGGTAATGACCCTTTAGATCCTCGTTATGGTCGAACTTATGTTTATGGAGCTTATTGGGAAGCCGGAGTACGAATTGGTGATGTTACAGATGTTCCACATCCAGTTAATAGTCCTGAAAATTATCTCCTTTATGGTTTGGGTTGTAAAAGTACAGTAGGTTCTCCAGTGACTTGTTTGTGGAGAGCACCAGAAGTAGGATATTGGATGGATTTTGCAGATTTTGATGGCGATGGTCAACCAGACAGTGGTTCAACAGGAAATGAGAATGGTGGTCGTTCATCTTACATACATTATACAGAGCCTTATCCTGAAATGGTAGATTTGTCTCATATTCGACCTGAATTAGAAGGCGAGCGCCATTTAATTTCTGCAGCCGTAGAAGTATTGTCAACTACAGTCGGTACGGGACTGATTTATGTTATTGATAATACGGATTATGAAGTAGTGAATGGCAATTTACGTTTTTTACCCAAATTGATAGGAGATTGGGAAATTCCTACCTCTGGTTTGCACTGTTTTGGTTCTTCCTGTGAAGCTCATGCGAACGGTGATGAGTGGTTACTTTTTAGTCCACATAATTTGGATTCAGGTCACTTTATTACAGATGAAGAAAAGCCAGATCAAAGCTATGGAGGAGGTTGGGATGGTCGACTGTATATTTCACATTATCATGCAGGATTATGGATTGTTGATGTTGAAACGATAATTGCTACAGGAAATTCTGAAGATAGAAATGCCTCTCACTTAGCATCAACTGTAGCTTATATCTTGCCACAAAATAATGCATATGGTGAACCTTTAGATTCTAATTTCTATGATTTTGGTTGGATTCCTTTTTTGTGGGCTGCTGAATACCATGATGGATACACTTATCTATCTTGTATAACTTCTGGTTTGTATATAGCTCAATTAGATATTGATATACCTTATATCGAAGAAGGTTCTTCAACAGACGATTGACTTACTTCCTAGATACAGATATTATTTTCTGTGGTTTATTCGGCCTGTCCATGTGACCAGTTTTGCAATTTTCAATTTTTTGAACGGTTTGCATTCCATTAGTTACTTCACCAAATATTGCGTGTGCTCCATCAAGCCAAGAAGTAGGTACAGTGGTTAAGAAAAATTGAGATCCGCCTGTATTTGGGCCTGCATTTGCCATCGACAGTAATCCAGGTTTATCATGTTTTAATTCAGGATGAAATTCACAATTAATTTGGTATCCTGGCCCCCCAGTTCCAGCTTTTGGATTATTAGGATCTTTAGAGTTTGGACAACCACCTTGTAGCATAAAGTCCTTAATTACTCTGTGAAAATGTAATCCATTATAAAATCCCTTATCAACCAGTTTAAGAAAATTTTCGACTGTTTTAGGAGCTTTATCATCGAAGAGTTCAATTTCTATATCGCCAGCGCTTGTTTTCATTAAGACAGTAGTCATGTTGCACGATTAAGAGAGGTCTCAAAAAGTCTACCCTCATTTTTTAACAACACCCTTTCTAATGAATATTATGGAAGATCCTGTGAACACTCCTGAGTTTTGGGAGGCTTGTTATGATTCTGAAATGGATGGCTGGGATTTAGGAGGGCCAACTCCAGTTTTTCAAAGATTGGCCACAGAAATTCCTAAAGGTAGTGTTTGCGTAATCGGCTGTGGTAGGGGTTATGATGCTGTTACTTTTGCTAAAGAAGGTTTCGACGTAACTGCAATAGATTTTACGGACAATGCTATCCTTGCCACTAAAAAAAATGCAGAAGAAGCTAATGTTGAAATAAATTTGATTAAGGGAGACATATTCAATTTGCCAGAAAATTTGAATTATTCTTTTGATTATGTGATGGAGTATACTTGTTTTTGTGCAATAAGTCCATTACGCCGTTTTGAATATGATAGAGTAGTTTGGCAATTATTGAAATCAGATGGGAAAATTTTGGGTCTTTTTTTGCCCTTAGATAAAGAATTGGATGAAGGTGGCCCTCCATGGGGTGTTACCAAAGAAGAATTGTACAAGCTTTTTGGATTACACTGGGAACTTGTTTCAGAAGAAATGCCTAGCGATTCAATTAGTAAAAGAATAGATAGAGAAACTCTAATGATATGGAAGAAGAAGTGAATTCTATTCCTAGACTAACTCAAGACAACTTTGATTCTAATAGATTAATAAATCACAGAGGTAAAACAGTTGTGATATTTTCGGCAGATTGGTGTCCTTATTGTATTTCATTTTTCAATAATTGGTCAGAATATGGTAAGGCAGATGATGTTTGTATTGCAGATATTACAGATGTAGATTCAAAGTTATGGGATTCATTTAATATTGAAGTAGTTCCAACAATGGTTGTTTTTGAGAATGGAGTTTTAGTTAAAAGATGGAATGGTCAATTACAAAAAGGATTGACATTAAATCAGATAGAATTGGTTAATGATTATTTAACAAATTCATAAGATTAGTCTTGGTTCTTCTTTTACAGTGTTTAGAACAAGAGAGGTACTTGTTCTTTCAATGTATTCTTGGGAAAGTGTAGTTTTAATAAAATTATCCATTTCTTCTCTATTTTTGAATCTAGCTAAAATCAAGGAATCCCATTCACCAGTAACATCATAAACTCCAAAAACTCTAGGATGGTTTGCAATTGATGCCTGTACATCCATCAATGTTCCTTTTTTAATTCTTAAATTTATTATTGCAGTTAGATTAAACCCTATTTTTTCGGGATCAATGTCTGCGAAATATCCTTTTATTATTTTATCTTTTTCCAATTTTTTGATATGAGTGTTAACAGTACCTAGGGCGAGGCCTGTCTGTTTAGCCAGTTCTCTTTGAGAAGCTTTTCCGTTTTTAGTCAGTTGTATCAAAAGTTCAGAATCTTTATCACTTAGTTGCATATATTGAACATATGTTCGGCCTATATATAAATTAATATGTATGCATTCATTTATATCTATTTTTTTGACTGTTTATTCTAAATATACCGGTTTTTTTATATAGTATGTTTCAATGTTAATATGATTATTATGAGCAAAGCATCAAAATTAGAATATATTTGGTTAGATGGCTATGAGCCAACTCAGAGTCTTAGAAGTAAGACCTTAGTTCGAAGAAATTTTTCGGGAAAATTAAAAGACTGTCCTGATTGGTCATTTGACGGTAGTTCAACGAGACAAGCTGAAGGTAACGACTCAGACTGTATTTTGAAACCTGTTGCAATATTTCCAGATCCAGATAGAAAAGATGCATTTTTAGTAATGAATGAAGTTTACAATGCTGATGGAACTCCACATGATACAAATGCTAGAGCCACAATTGATGATGATGATAATGATTTTTGGTTTGGTTTTGAGCAAGAATATTTTTTGTGGGATCCAGAGACAGATCTCCCTTTAGGTTTTCCAAGAGACCAAACACCACAGGGTCAATTTTATTGCTCAGTAGGTGCTAAGAATACTTTCGGTCGCGATATCATCGAAGAGCATCTTGATCAATGTTTAGATGCAGGTCTAAATGTGGAAGGAATTAATGCAGAAGTTGCAGCAGGCCAGTGGGAATATCAAATATTTTCGAAAGGTGCTAAAAATGCAGGAGATGAAATCTGGGTTTCCCGTTATCTAGCTGAAAGAAATTCAGAAAAGTATGGTTTGGCTATTGAATGGCATCCAAAACCGCTGGGTGCTACCGATTGGAATGGTTCTGGAATGCATGCAAATTTTTCAGATAGTAATTTAAGAAAATGTGGAGACGAAAAAGTTTTCAATAGGGTTTGTGAAGCTTTTGGAAAAAATATTAAGAAGCATATGGATGTTTATGGTGCTCATAATGAAAAGAGATTAACAGGATTGCACGAAACACAATCTATTCATGAATTTTCATATGGCGTATCAGACAGAGGAGCCTCTATTCGCATCCCAGTAGGTACAGTTGATGATGGTTGGAAAGGTCGTTTGGAAGACCGTAGGCCTTCATCAAATGGAGATCCCTACAAAATAGCTTCAGTAATAATTACAACAACAAAATCTGCATACAAATAAGTGGTGGCCCCGCCCGGATTTGAACCGGGGTCTATGGCTCCCAAAGCCACAAGTATACCAAGCTAACCCACAGGGCCACAAATATTTCACAGGAGGGGTTGATTTAAGGCCTGTTTAGTAATTCGAAGTGAGGTCTTACCTTAGTCTCACCGATACCTTCAACATAGTATGCTTTATCATCAATTCTAGTAAACCCAGTACTTCTCATTAATTCAAAAGGCGCTATATTGTTTTTGTGAGTAGCTGCCCAGAGTTTGTTTAATTTTAGTTCATTAAATCCAAATTTCTTGATTATTTCTATTGCCTCTGAGGCAAATCCCTTTTTCCAGTAATCAGTACCAATCCAGCACCCAATTTCTCCGTTGAGTGTTATTTTCAAAGAACCAATAAGTTTGTTTGATTCTTTGCTAACAATAGCATATTGGTATTTTTTTTTTGAACCTATTTGTATCCACCAATTTGCATGCTTTTCTAAGTAAGGAAAGGGTATATTTTCCATCCATTTGCTTACATTTTTATCATTTAATAAAATGATGAGATCTTCTTTGTCATTATCTCCAAATAAACGAAGTTTAAGTCTTTCAGATTCCAAAATCATCAATCTTCATCATCAATCATTTCAGCATCTTGGATTTCAGGTTTAGATAAATCGATTACCGTTTCTTGTTTTTTGCTAGGTCTCTTGAACACATCATCGCTTTTTTCAACAGGTTCCGCTTCCACAGCTTCTTCTACAACAGGTTCCGCTTCAACGGCTTCTACAACAGGTTCCGCTTCAACGGCTTCTTCTACAACAGGTTCCGCTTCAAC
>CAZVIT010000013.1:0-17715 GCA_964626865.1 uncultured archaeon
GGGTATTATGTCTAGAAGGCGTGGCAGACTCTCTAAATTTCAAGAAAAGCTTGCTAGAGATAGAATAGATAAGTTATTTGTGCTGTTTGATTCGAAAAGGGCTAAATCTCAGATAAATCCTAAGAAATGCATAAATTTTGTTAAGCTTATAGGGAAAAGGTATAACCAGCGGTTATCGACTTTACAAAAAATGAAATTTTGTAGTAAATGTAGTTCTAAATACAATTCTAGTAATAGCCGTTTTAGATTATCAAAAAAGGGATGGAGATTAATTAGCTGCCTAGAATGTAATGCTGTTTATCGATTCAAAATATAAGTTAGTTTGAATCTATAGTTTTTTGTTCTAATTCTTTACGATAATTAACAAGCATTTTATCCACATTTTCGTTTGAAATACCTAGGATTCTAGCAGCAAGTAATGCTGCGTTTTCTCCACGGCCAATACCTACTCCAGCTACAGGAACTCCAGGAGGCATTTGAACTACAGAGAGTAGAGAGTCTAAATTTGCAGGGGAGCTTGATGATGCACAAGGAACTCCAATAACTGGTTTAAGTGTGTGAGCTGCAACAACTCCAGGTAAGGCCGCCGACAGGCCAGCTAATGCAATGAAAACATCAGCACCTGAATCCTCAATTACGTCCACAACTCTTGCAGGAGTTCTGTGTGCAGAGGCTACAAATGTTTCAAAAGTAATGTTAAATTTTTCTAATATTTTCTCAGCTTTTTGAGCAATAGGTCTATCGCTTGCAGATCCCATGATTATAGTCACTTGAGTCATAATTTTTCAAAAGAGACATAGATATAAGAGATATGTTGGTATGTGGTCTTTAAGAAAGGCTGTTTTTAGCAATCTGCGCCCGGATAGTGTAGCTTGGAATCACGGAAGCTTGCGGAGCTTCAAACCTGGGTTCGAATCCCAGCCTGGGCGCCATATTCTTTTAATGGATTCTTAATGAGTAACTCTTGTCCCGAGTCGTAGCACAGATATTTTTGGTTATTTTTTTATTAAATTTATTTCTTCCTTTTGCCCAACCATCTGAAGAAATTCAACCAATTCCCATCACACATATTCATTTAGTTGATGATAGATTGGAAATAGTTTATGCAGATAATTCATTATCAGATGAATTAGGTTTGGTAGAGTCTCCAGAAGGTAAGATTGATTTGTTTGCAAGAGTTTCTAATCTGGATTCAAGCCATCATGATTTTGTTACAAGTATGGGTGGTGTTATTACTTCTAGTTTTGACAGGTTTAATACTTTTGGATTTATTATTGACATTGAGAAGGTTCCGGATGTTGTTTATTTGCCAGATTTAGAATGGTTGGAAGCAAATGTTCTTTTTTATCCTGCATTAGATAATAGTGTAGAGTCAATAGGTGCCAGTGAGATTTGGGATGATTTTGGTTTTAAAGGTGAAGATACAACAATAGCCATTTTAGATACTGGAGTTGATTTCGATCACGAGTCATTAGATGACTTAGATGATATTTCTTCAACTTATGATCCTAAAATAGCTATTGATGCAAATGGTATGCTTGGATTTTATAATGCAAATACAGATCAAGAGTATCCAGATGAGCAGCCTCATGATTCAGGGAGTCATGGTACACATTGTGCAGGTATTGCTGCAGGGACTGGTGGTTCTAGTGGACAATATGCAGGTGTCGCTCCTCAGGCAAATGTAGTGGGAGTGATTGCTTTGGATGGCGGATCTGGAGATGAGGGTGATTTGCTTAGAGCAGTTGATTGGACAATACAAAACAAGGACAGATTTTCAATAGATGTGATGTCTCTTTCTTTAGGAGGGCCTGTTGTGATTCCTGGAGCAACTAACAATGGAGGTTCTTCAATTTCTCAAGCTTTAGATGTGGCTGTTGAGGCAGGTATTGTTACTGTTGTTGCTATTGGTAACGGAAATTTGGGTTTAGCAGCACATCCAGGTTCAGTTTCATATCCTGGCGATAGCGTTAAGGCAATAACAGTAGGATCAGTGAATGATGATCATTCTAGGGAGATTTATTCTAGTCGAGGACCTACAGGAGACGGTCGAATGAAGCCAGATGTTATGGCCCCTGGCGGCGCAATAATGTCAGCTCAAGCAAATTCAGGCGATGGGTATGTATCTTATTCAGGAACTTCCATGGCTACACCCCATGTTGCAGGAGTAGCAGCACTCATGATTCAGGCTAATCCAAATATTAGTCCTACTTCAAGTACAGATTATGTAAAGCAGATTCTTAGAGAAACAAGTGATCATAAAGTCCCTTTGGATGTTGATTGTGGAGAGATATACTCTCCAAATAACTGTTATGGATGGGGTACCGTAGAATTAGTTGGTGCAGTTTCACGTTCAATGAATTTGAAAAGTACTGATTTGTCGGGCAATACAGGTATTCAGTCAGAAACGAGTGAAACTTTTGAGGCTTCTATGACTTATACTAAAACAGAATATACTAACAGAGGAAAGGATGGAGGAACAATTAATAATTTCATTCAGGGAGATGATTTACCAGACAATGTTAATATTTTAGCTACATATTCAAGCAATTGGCCAAAACCAGATACTTTTTTCCTTGATTCTGGCGAAGGTTCAGGAATTAGTTCAGAAAACAGTATGAATTCAGTGTATGAACAAAATGGTAAATGGGTGCTGGAGGCTAATTTCAATTTTACAGGTTCAGTTTCAGCAGGTAATTCAATAGATAGTTTTCCTCGTTTTCAGTTTGATATAAAAGCTCCAGACTATGATGAAGCTATTCCTTTGACAGTTTATTATTCTATTAATGATATGTTTGGGGTTACAAAGAATTTTACAATTGCTTCTTTTACAGACCTTCCAGATCTTTACATAGAAGAGGTAACAATCTCAGATAATCTTTTGGAAGGGCAAGAAATACCAATTACAGCACGTGTTGTTAACCAAGGACCTGGGCCTGCGAGAGAATATAAGTTAAATTTTTATAATGATGAAGAACTTTTTGAGTCTGTAACAGTAGAGGACAGATTAAATTCAAATGAGGCCTTTAATGTTCAAACTGAATGGATTGCTGTAAAAGGTAATCATGAATTGTCAATTGAAATAATCTCAGTAGTCCCACAAGATGAAGTAGAATCCAATAATTATTTTTCAATGGATGTGACAGTTTCTGAATTCTTGGATCAACAGCCCCCTATTGTGTTCATCAATGAACCAGATCAGAATGAGATAGTTTCTGGTATTGTAGTCGTTAAGGGAAGTGCTAGTGATAACATTAATTTAGAATTTGTCGAAGTACGACTGTTACCTAATGATTGGGAAAGGGCTAATGGTTTTGAGAATTGGGTCTGGTCTTGGAATTCTAGTAATGACTTAAACGGGAGATATACTGTTGAAGCCAGATCATTTGATGGCTATAGTTATTCTTCAATTTTTTCTATTGATGTGGAAGTAACTAATGAAGGCTCAAATCGCAGACCTACAGCATATTTAACCTCAAATCTCAATGAATTGTATGTTAATGATAAGATTATTTTCTCTGGAAACAGTTCAACAGATGATTCAGAAGTAGTTCGTTATCAATTCAATTTCGGAGATGGGCGACAAACTGATTGGAGTGAAACATCTTGGGTGGAATATTATTTTGAAGAGCCAGGCGAATTTGAAGTTATTTTGAGCGTAGAAGATGATGAAGGTGCACGTTCTTCATCTGGAGATTCAATTTTAATAAATGTTAAAGAGAAGCCAGTCAACAATCCACCTATTTCACAAATATTTTCTCCAAAGTCTGGCGATGAGTTTAGAAATGATGAACTAATCCAATTTTCAGCCCAAGGTTCTAGCGATCCAGAGGGAGATTCACTTTTGTTTATTTGGTACAGTAATTTGGACGGAGAAATATTACGAACTACAAATGTGATTGAAGCAGCAAGTCTTTCTCAAGGAACTCATATAGTAACTTTGAGAGTAGAGGATTCAGCAGGTGAATATGATGAACAATCAATTCAAATTATTGTTTCGCTATCTGAAGAATCTTTTGAGTCAGACGCAAGTTTGTTGACTTCATCGAGCTTTTTATTTTCAATTTTATTTATTACAGCAATATCACTAATTAGAAGAAAAAATTAGTTTCCTTCGTATTCAACCCTAGATAGTTGATTTTCCCAAAGTACTAGTTTAGTGAGTTCCTTAAGTTTTGGCTTAAGATTATCCCAAATCCACTTGATTAGTATTTCACTTGTTGGATTTTTAAGACCCTTTATATCATTAAGATAGTTGTGATCTATTTTATCTCGAATTGGCTTGACAGTTTTTTCAATATCACCAAAGTCCATTACAAATCCAGTTTCAGGATTCATTTCACCCCCTATGTGTATTTCTAATTTGAATGATAATCCATAAAGATTGCTACAAGGATGGCTTTTGGGAACTTTTGTTAATTTTCTGGCAGACTCAAATCTTACAATATGTACTAATTTATGCATTACAATTCAATAACTTCACCAGCATCAGGCATAATCCATCTTCTTTGCCGATACTTCTTTAGAATGTCTTTCTTTTCTTCTCTGAGTTTTCGATTTAAGTGTATAAGTGCCATTTTCTTTGGGCGAGCCATATCATCCAATCTTTCTAGTTGCTGTAAGGAACAATGTGTTTTTGTTCCAATAGTTATAGTTTCTCCTCTCGGATTTTTTACGGTTCCATCACTTGTATATGATTCATGTACCAATAAATCAGCATTTGTGTAAAGTTTTGATGCTGTGGGAGTGAACATTCCATCTCCAGAATAGCAGAAAACTTTGGTTGGACTCCCAGCTTCGAGTCTTAATCCTAAATTTTGAATGGTATGTCTTGTATTAACGACTCTTAAATTCCAATCATCCCATCTGTGTGATCTTTGTAATTCTCTGAATCTTAGCGTAAATGGTAGGTTTGCTACCATACCATGGTACGCTACTTCCATTAATCTTTCAACATTTCTTTGAGTTCCCACAGGGCCAAATAGATAGAATGGTCTAGTTCGTCCATCTTCCCACATTCTCATCATGAGAGCAGGCAATCCAAATACATGATCAGCATGGAAATGTGAATTAAATATTCCGTCTTGATAATCAGGTCTTTTTGATTGGTGCCATACAGATGGAGGTGCCGTAGCTCCACAATCGACTAGCATTCTTCTTCCAGCAGCTTCTACTAAGATACATGTATGAGTATTATTCTCATCAAAAGCTTCTCCAACACCTAAGAAAGTAATTTTCATTGTTTACCTCCAATTAGGCTGTAGATATTGCTATAGCTTGCATATTTATTATTTTTTAGATACATTTCTTTTTCCATTATTTCACATCACAATTACAGGTAATCTGCAAAAAGTTATATTTCGCGCAAAAAGGGCAAATATATAAAACTAAGTAGTAACCTTTATCAAACACCTAAAAAAATTAGTGCATTCTTCTTCTAAAACCTTCTAAATATTTATACACAGACCCATGTTCTGAACCAGATAATACCATAGATATAGCTACTTTAGCAGCCTCTAAACCTTCTAAATCTGAGATAATACAAACAGTATGGCCTTGAATTGCAAGGTTACATCCAGTCATATCCTCAATAATATGGCGAGTTTTCCCACTTCTTCCTATTAATCGTCCCCTTATTGTACCTAGTCTCTTTTTTGATCGCCCTACGTAATCCCTAATATCTATAATTTCAAAATAATAGTCCATTTCAATGAGTTGGTAAGCAATTTTAGGACTAAATCCTCTCCCAATTGCTTTTGCGGTGTTTATCACTTGTAAGTTTTTCAGAGCGTCTTTTTCATTCGCTTTTGTGATTTCCACTAATCCTTCATCTGAATCTATAGTTATTTTACATCCACTCAATTCTTCCAGTTTCTTCTTTGTTTTACCGCCAGGCCCAATTAATGCGCCTACTCGTGAGGATGGAACTCTTACATATTTCATATTTTTAGATCCTCTTCTTTCAAATCGGTTATAAGTTTTTTCCAAAATCTATAAAGATTCTTCATGTCTCTCTGATGGAGTTGTGAATAAAGTGGATGACTGTCAGGTACAGCTTGTCCTACATCTATAATGAATGGTTCTTCTCTTCGGTTTAGAATATTATATTCACTTAAATCTCCATGGGAAAGCTTTTGTTTGCGATAGGCCTTAATTGATTTGGTTAATTTCTTTAAAAATTTTTCAGGTTTTTTAGGAGGTAATTCCTTAATGGTAGGATATGGTCTGAATCTCCATCCAATGTACTGCATAACAACGATATTCTTATGGACATGATAAGGTTTAGGCACGTTTGTTCCTGCTGCCATCATAGAATGTAAATTCTTGTATTCCTTTTGAGCCCATGTAAAAATTCGTTCGCGTGGACTGTTTCCACTATTTTTGAATCTTGCATCACCTTCGATATATTTATCTAGTTTTCTGAAAGTTGCAGTATTTATTCTATATATTTTCACAGCTCTATTTTCACCCTTACTTGTTTTAGCCCTGAAGACATTACCTTCTTTCCCTGTAGCAATTACATTTTCGATGGTACTTATTACTCCTTGACTAATCAGTTGTTGCAAATTTCTTAATGTGATTTCATCAAATACATCATCAATAGTTTTTTTCCAATCCTGGCCAAAGTTTGCATTTACATTTCCTAAGGCTCTGTCAAGTTTTTCTGTTCTACCTTGCATTTATTAATAAATATCTAGAATTTCAGGTATTTTCCCTTTCCTTTTTAGGTTTGATGTTTGTGTAGGAGTGTATCTGAATTTCACATCAGCTTTACTATCTTGAAATGACCAAGGAACTACTATTAATAAATCATTTTCACGTACCCACATTCGTCTTCTCAATTTCCCAGGTATTCTCCCCATTCTTCTTTTACCGTCTTCACAGATTAGTTGAAGTCTAGAACCGCCTTGAAAAGTTTCTGCGACAGCAAACATTTCACCCTTTGGCTTGTACGGGAGTGTAACTCTTATATTTTCTGTTGGCTCTTGTGTATTTTTTTTATTTTTGTTTTTTTTATTCTTTGTCTCAGTTTTCTTTTCTTCATCTACCGTTGAACTAGCAACAGTTTCAGTTTCCTCTTTATCATTAGTCACACTTGTCTCGACAAGAGTTCCTATAATAAGATTGCCGCCCCAGCTCTTATTCATCCCACTCTATTGAAACTCAATGCCTTTATTTGAAACATGTATACATGACTGCCACGTAAAATTGGGAGCAAAGATGGTTGATTTTGCGGGTTGGCATATGCCAATTCAATATACGAGTATAGTATCTGAGCACAAATCAGTTAGAGAAAGAGTAGGTATATTTGATGTTTCACACATGGGACAAATTTTTGTTTCAGGAAAAGATGCGTCTACATTTCTGTCTTATGTTACTACATGGGATATGAGTAGATTATCAGATGGAGACTGTCGCTACTGTCATATTCTTAATGAAGATGGTCAAATAATAGATGATACAATAGTTTACACTTTCAGCAGTGATAATTTTATGTTAGTTCCCAATGCTTCTACAGTAACAAAGATTTTTGATTGGTTCAATTTAAAATCAGCTGATTTTGATGTAGTTATTGACAACAGATCAAATGAATTCTTTTGTTTTGCAGTCCAGGGTCCAGAAGCTCTTAGACTTTTACGTCAATACTATAATTTGTCAATTACTCCATTTAAGTTAATTAAATCAGGTAATATGATAATAAGTGGAACGGGTTATACAGGTGAGAAGGGTTATGAGATTATGGGTCCTTTATCTGAAGGTTTGGAGATATGGCAATCATTTCTAGATATGGGAGCAATACCAATAGGACTTGGAGCTAGAGATACACTAAGACTTGAGAAAGGTTATTTATTATCGGGAACAGATTTTGATGGGAGTCAAACTACACTTGAATCTGGATATTCTTGGGTAATAGATTGGAGTCATGATTTTATTGGAAAGAATAAGTTAATTGTTCAAAAAGAGAATGGATATATTCCGTTAAAGGGTATTTTACTTGAAGAAAGAGGCGTTCTTAGACCAGGCCTACCAGTTTATTTTGATGGAGAAAAAATATCAAAAATAACGAGTGGTTCGTTATCACCAATACTAAAAAGAGGTATTGGACTTTCATATGTAGATTTGCCAGTTGATACATCTGTTAATATTTTGATACGTAATAAACAATTAAAAGGGCGTGTCATTCAGACACCATTCTTATGAGCGAAATACCGGAGAATTTAAGTTATACAGTGGACCATGAATGGGTTAGTCCTGATGAGAAGGGGGGAGTGAAAGTGGGCATAACTGATTATGCTCAAGATTCACTTTCAGATGTTGTTTTCGTAGAGTTACCTAATGTTGGAGATAAATACCAACAAGGTGAAGTCATGGCAGTAGCAGAATCCGTAAAAGCTGCAAGTGATATTTATGCACCTATTTCAGGAAAGATTTTAGCTATAAATGAGAAGCTAGAAGAGTCTCCCGAATTAGTTAATGAATCTCCTTATGGTTCAGGTTGGATGGTTTTGATGGAACCTTCAGGAGATAGGTCTGCATTAATTGATGCAGAAGCTTACAAGAATTCACTTGATTAGTCATTTAAGAGTTACAAATGATAGGGCAGAAGAAGCCAAGGATTTTTTAAAAAAGAATGGTTATTTAAATAGTAAATATTTACCAATTAAA
Source organism: uncultured archaeon (assembly GCA_964626865.1). Classification (GTDB taxonomy): domain Archaea; phylum Thermoplasmatota; class Poseidoniia; order MGIII; family CG-Epi1; genus CG-Epi1. The sequence continues at coordinate 8,668 of CAZVIT010000013.1, forward strand.
GAAGATAATTTTGTTTTTTGGCCACTTATTGGAAAATCGGTACCTTTTGATGGTAAAATAATTAAATGTGAAGGTATAAAATATGTTAAACAATCAAGAGATTATAGGTCAAATTTAGATGATGAAATAAGAAATTTAGCTCCACGCTCTTTTGATATATTTGGGGAAATTGCAGTTCTTAGGTTGGTAGAGGATTTAAGAAACTATGAAAAAGAAATTGCAGAGGCTTTGCTTTTATCTCATACAAATATAAAAACAGTTTGTCTTGATTCAGGCGTTCAGGGAGAGTTTAGATTGAGAAATCTAAGATTAATAGGGGGTGAAAATAATTTTGTTTCAATCCATAAAGAGAATGGAATGAAATTTGAAGCTGATATCTCCAAAGTTTATTTTTCTCCCAGATTAGCTACTGAAAGGGAAAGATTGTCATCACTTGCTCAAAAAGGAGAATTTGTGTTAGACGCTTTTGCAGGAGTCGCACCTTTTTCGGTTTCACTCGCAAAAAAAGGATGTAAGATATTATCTATAGATTCAAATCCAGAGGCTGAGAAGTGGGCTTTGAAAAATTTTAGTAATAATAGTATAAGTACAGATCAGTACATTTTTTATAATTCTAAATTTGAAGAATTTGATTTTAAATCAGAAAAATTTGACAGAATAATTATGAATAATCCTACAAATTGTGTACCATTCTTAGATAAAGCCCTTGATTTAATTGCAAAAAATGGTACGATTCATTTCTACAACATTTCACCTAAAGATGGTTCATTTAGTATTACAGATTATATAACTTTAGATTTTGAATGTGTCGGTGAAAGAGAAGTTCATGCATACTCACCATCGTCTTCATTGTTTGTTTTTGATATTAGGAGGAATTAGGTTTAATGTCCAAATTACAAACCACTAAGTTTTTATATAAGTTGGTAAAAAAGCGGGTATTCTTTTATTAAGACCTTGTCAATGGTATGTAACCGTTTGCCGATAAGGTAATACGGTAATAGGACAAAACGCGAAGGTGTGCAAAAATGAATACAAACGTATCAGAATCAGGTTCCCTTTATGGGAAGATGATGGCAATTCTCATCGCCGCTCTGTTTGCACTTAGCAGTTTTACTGCTATGGTGTCAGCAAGTGATGATGAAGAAGAAGAAAGTGAGATGACCATGGGAATTACCCTTGGTGAAGCATTAGTTTCCGAATCAGAAGGAGAAATAAGTGTTGTAAGTGAATTCAACCCTGTTACTCTTGATGAACAAGGAAATCCAGAAATGCCTATTGCTATAACTATGGCAGAAGGTAAATTTTCACCTGCAAGACAAGAGCCAGGTGATGCAAAAGTTTTCTTGATGGATGACGATGCAGAAAATTGGATGTCAGGACCATGGATTGAAGCTTCTCATGTTGAGACAGCTTTGAATGATGGTGGTTACTCATTTGATGTTTTCCGTGGTGGAAAATGGGGAGGAGTGAACAAAGAACTTCCATCAGGTGATGCAGGTTTATCACTTATAGATGATTATGAAGTCGTAATTTGGTATTCAGGTTGGAATACAAACATTTTCAGTTCATCTGAAACTGGTGTTTTAGGAGATTATCTGGATGGATTGTGTGGAAGTGGTGACAGTTTTTGTACAGATAATAGAAATATAATACTTTTAACACAAATGACAGATTGGGTAGATGCTTATTCTGGTCAATTTGAAAACTCATATTTACATTCTGATACACAATCATCATCATATTTGATTGTTGGTGGAACTTCAAACCCTATGAAAGGAGTTTCAGGTTCTATATTTGAAGGTAAAGAATTTGCAACAGACACAGCAGGTGTTCACTATTTAGATAGACCTTGTGGTATCAAACCAACAGGTCCGGAAGCAGTAGGTGCATTCTGGTATGATCAAAGGAAAGGTGCAGCAGATGGACATGAATATCACGCAGTTCAGTTCCCATCTGATACATATGCAGGTACACAAACTCACAAGGCATTCCATTTTGCAGATGAAATAGGAGTTTTCAACAAAAGAGCAGATAGAGCAGATTTTTTTGCATCCATATTATCATGGATGGCAGTTACACAAGAATCAACTAAGAATGTAGATATAGGTATTGGAGGAGTAGATATTCCTAATCACGTTCAGTACTGGAGATCTGTGGAGTCTATGGTTCCTGTTGATATTAGAATTACAGTAACAAACTACGGAATGTTACCACAAAGTAGTACTGCAGTACACTTAAAATTGAAGAATCAGTTTGGTCAGGTTTTATTTGATAGCACATTTGATACACGTGCTTTCCCTGAAGGCCACCCTATGCACGTCGAGGATTCAATACAGAATGGTGACAGTGTAGTATTTACATTTAACAAAGAGAATGATAGATATCAAAGAATATATGATGGTGTTGATGAAAATAAAGCACGTCATGTTCTTTTCACTAGTGCAGGTATGGATGTTTTAACAGCAGAAGTTGTCCACACGGGTGATCAAGGAGCACCAAATAATTTCGTTCAAGCAGAAATTGGCGTTGGTAAATGGATTGAAACTATGGAAGCTCCTGAAGATGAAATTGGAATTGCAGGGACTATTGCTGATACTTCAGACAATGGTGCTAACAGTTTTAATGGAGTTAATATGCACAGAACTGGCAGCTATGACTGGGATGCAGATGGTTGTGGTTATTTTGATAATGATGAGGATACATGTACAGCAGCTGGGCATACCGTTAACAAAACAGTAAATTCAGTTTATCACGAAGGTAAATCAGCTTTAGCAATGTTTAACACAAGTGGTTGGTACAAAACAAATGCAAATCCATCCGGTTGTGATTGGGGTAGCAATTCAAGAACTGACTCAGATTGTCCGAAATTTGCAATGCAGCCTAATCAGGATGATTACTTCATGTCTCCATCAATAGATTTGAGTGCAATGGAAGAAGTAGTTGTTGGTATGTTGTTTACAGGTTGTATGGAATCTGGAGATTACTTCCGTATGCAAATATCTAAGGATGGTCAATCTTGGACCAATTTAATCAGTTATTCTGGTTTCTGTCCAGGTGAGGGTGCATGGTATCTATGGGGTGGTTCAAACCAGAAATATCAAGGATATGTTTTGGCTAGTACATGGTATGGTAGTGATGATACAGATTCAGTTTATTTCAGAATTCAAGCTGATGCAGATAGTGATCAAAATACAGAAGGTAGTAGACCTTATCCAGGTTGGTTCATTGACGAAATAGTTTTCAGAGGAACTGAAAAGATTACACGTGATGTAGCTGTTGGAGACATAACTGTCGATAAAGATTTTGAAGTAAAAGATGGTGGAGATTCACTATGGAGAGAAATTAATGCTACGGTGATTAACGCAGGAGAATCTTCATGGCCTAATTTACCAGTCAAATTTACAGTTGAGAATTTACAAGGTGAAGATAAGACTGATTTCTTAGATGTAACAGAACCAATTATCAATCAATTGGATGGTAATTCTATGTATGGAGATATAAGTAAGAATTCAGATCAAAAGGAACTTTTCAGTGAATTCCAATGTCCAGGAGCTAATACATATTTTATAACGGTAGAAGTTCTTGTTCCAGCAGGTAAAGATTTCTTCCCATGGAATAATTCAAAAACAGTTTCATTCCGTGTATTTGATAATTTCTTCTCAGATGATTTTGATACTGGGGACAGAGATGATTACCAATATACTGAGGTTGAAAGATTAAGTACTGGCAGTAATTATAATAGATGGTTAATCGAGTCAATATCCAATGATGCATACGATGGCCAATATGTATTGCAATATGCTGAAGAAGGAACACATAACGATGCCACTCCAAATACAATTGCTGGCAGAGATGACAGTTTCATAACACAAGATGAGTATGACAGAGACGGAGCAGGAACTAAATGGCAACCAGATGTTAATGTTGACTTAAGAGCTGCTTTCAAGCCATTAGTTATGTATGCAATTAAATGGGATTTAGGCCCAGGCGATAGACTTGAGGTTCGAGCATCTACAGACTTTGATGCCGCACAAAAGTTGACTTCAGGTACTTGGACAGTACTCAAAACTTATGAGAATGATTGTAATTGTCCAATGTTTAGTCCAGATCAAGAAACTTGGCATTTAGAAGAATTAAGTCTTGAAGCATTTGAAGGTTACCAAACTTGGATTGATTTCAGAGTAGTAACTGCCAATGGTGGCGGTCAAGGTGTTTTGATTGATGCATTAGCAGTAATTGGTAATGAATACAGAAACAATGTTGATATTGTAGATGTAGATACGGTTAGATATTCAGCCTCTGGTGAGGAACATGACTTATCAGTTACGGTTCGAGGAATTGGTCTTGAAGCGCAGAGTGGTGTTACAGTAGCAGCTAGAATTACAGATTCTAATGGTCTACGTGTATGGCCAGCAGACAGAACCTACAATTTCTTCACAATACCAACTGCACTTGCTAAGGGTGAAGAATTTACAGTTAATCCAACTACAGCAGGAGCTGACTGGAAGTGGGGTTCAGATCTTGGTCCAGGTATCTACAGAATGCACATTCAGGCATTAAGAGACGATGATATACAAGTTCCAGATGAAAGTAGAGCTAAGAATTTCAGAACCATAACATTGGTTTTGGGAGCTGCTTTATTGACAGGAGACCAATGGTCAATGGGTGACGGTTGGAGTTCAGGCTCATATATTTGGGATGGTTCTGAAGATGGTTCTTTATTATCAGAATTCTTTACAGTTTGGAATAGTAAACCGTTCTTGGTTGTTGAAGCTGAATATGAATTAATAGATGCTAGTGTCAAGGCACAAGTAAGGTCTGGTAGCAGTGGACCTTGGTATGATATTAAGTGGAGATCAACTGATCAATTAAGTACATTATATTCCATACCTTCAGCAAACTATACACAATTGCCTATGAATTGGCAAGGAAGTAGTGCGTTTGATAATTCAACAGCACAAACTTTCTTTGCTGACCTTGGTGCAGTAGAACAATTAGGTGATGGTTCAGGAAGTCTTCAAGATGCATATATTGGAAGTGAAATGCAGATTAGATTGACAGGTTCTTCATCAGGTCCTGGTTCTTCTGGAATGTTTACAGCTTATTATCCATCTGTATTTGGTTTAGATGATTACGCTGTTGATTTGAAGGAAATATCTCCAAAAACTCAAAATGGTGAACCTTCATCGCTTACAGGTGATACTGTAACTAAAACGTATACTGTGAAAGTCAATAATTTTGGTGCTTCATCGGATTCAGGTGTCGTGGACTTTGTTCTTACAGCTCCAGATAACTCTTTTGTGGAATTATTTGACGGAACTGATGCAATAATGGATTCAGTTTTACAGACAGAACAAGAAACTTATGTTGCTGTAAAACCAATTGCTACTTCATGGGGTAATAACCGAGACTCCTTAGATGGTGGTGACCAAACTGCGTACATTGATTCAGATGGAAAAATTCTATGGCCTAGCGGTCAGACTGAAATAGGGCAACCAACAGGTTGGGATATTGATAATCCAACCAAATCAGTGTGGAATGTTATGGAAGGTAAACCAAATCAACCTAGTGCAGCTAATTTTGCAGATCCAGGACAAGTAATGACTGTGAATATAGGAGTTACAATTGGATACGCTCAGTGGGCACCTCCAGGAACATATAGTATTCAAGCAGATGCAAGATCATGGTCTGACTATGATAACACTTTTACTAGTGGAGATTCAGATGGACAGGCTACAATGATTATTGCAAGGCCTGATTTATCAATAGGCGACGATGTGAGATACATATCTCATGCAACTGGATTTGGAGAATCTGGTGCAGGATGGGTCAAAAAGACAGGTTGTGAAAATAATCCGTCAGGAAAAACAGAATGTGTGGAAGATAACTTCTTCAGATTCATGTTCCAGGTAGAAAATACAGGAACTGAAACTGTAGGTACTTTCAGAGTAGGTCTTCTTGATTTTGAAAGCAATCCTTTGGGTGTTCAAGTAGGTCTTTACTGGACTAGCTCAGGTTGGGCTATTGACAGTACAAAGACTACAGCTCAGCATGCAGAAATTGTTCAATTAGGCAACAAGAAATATATTGCATTTGCAGCAACAGCAAGTGAATTAGGAATGTCTGCAGGTCCAGGTGACCAGAGTACTGGATCATATGATTTCTATCTTGCAGTTGATACAGAAGATACAGTTTCAGAATCTAATGAGAACAATAACAGATATCCTGTAACAATAACAGCTGTCAAAGAAGTGAATACAGTTCCATCTTTCGGATTGTCATTGCTAAGCATGTCAATTAGTGGTCTATTGGCTGCAATTGGAATTGCTCTAAGACAAAAAGAAGAATAAGGAAGTAAGACAACGTGTAGTGAGGGGAGCTTTGTGCTCCTCTTATCTGCAGATTAAATTGTTAGATATTAGTCTAAACTAGATTGATTATTTAGTTACGCAACAAAAGCAGCAAATTCTCTACAAAATACGCACGGTTCAGGACTTCCTGATGGTTCACCACAAGTTGGACATGGAGTCAGATTATCAGGCTTAGACATATTTTCTCGTATTTTTTCCATTCCATTAACTAAAGAGTGTCTGGTTCCAGGTTGCTCTTTTTCTAATTTCATTAATATCTCTCTAAATGTATTTCTTTGAGCACCTTTGGAGTGTGGACAATCGCCGTCATGGAATTCCATTTCTTTTAGTAAAGAATAAAGATAAATTTCTTGTTCAGGCAGTCTCCTTAGGGGCAATAGTCGAGGAACAAATCCTTTTTGGACATATTTATGTGGAGCCATTCTAGACAGTCTGGCAATGTCTCCTCTTGCATGGTTCATCAAAATAGTTTGTGCAAAATCATCAAGATTATGCCCAAGAATTAAACAATCAACAAGGCTTCTATTCGCCATCTGATTAAGAGACCTTCTCCTTAGTATTCCACATGGTGAGCAGGGAGAGCCCTGTGGTGGTTTTTCAATTAAGAGCTCACCTAACGTACGTCCAATTAATTCTTTGTAGGAGAATATTTCTAGCTTAATTCCTAGTTTATTACATTCAGAAGCTGCACAGTCTAATGATTCGGATCTGTAATTTGCAATCCCTTCATCAACTGATAATCCTATAATTTCAATGTTTCTTTTTTCAACATAAGACTTCAAGATATGTAAAGCTACAGTAGAGTCTTTACCGCCAGAGAGTCCAATTCCAATTTTCTTTATTTCAATATTTGAATTTTTTATTAGTAGATTAACTTGTTTTCTTAATTCTTTTTGGGCATTCTTTTCAAAAGATCTGAAAAAGCATGACTTGCATAAGACTTCACCAGAATATCGCCTACTTATGACAGGATTATCTTTGCAATGTTTGCAACCCATAAACAATTATAAGCAATACTTTATAATGATTAAATGGGACCGAAAGTATGGCGCAGTTTTGCCACATAATTTGGCCATAATAATACTTAATGACGTATAATCTGTGTCAAAAAGCATTAAGTTTATATACTAGCTTGACTAATGTGAGGCAACATGGCCCCACTAGGACCCCTAACTACTAATCGTTTGACGGTACGTTTAGATCCCGAAAGGGCTGCAAGAATTGAGTATTGGGCTTCAGAGAATCCCTTGAGGATTAAGTCATATAATCAATTAGTCCAAGAAGCACTAGATGAATATATAGATCGTAATACGCCATCTCCCAATGAAAAGATTCTAAATGTAAAGATACCAGAGAATACAAGTACAAGATTACAAGCATTGCAAGATCATGGTTTTGGTTCAACAGACCATATTGTTACTGAAGCCATTTCGAGTTATGCTATAACTAAGTTGAAGGAACAAAAAGACTTTGAGTTCTTGGACAGTGAAGCTAAAATGATGACAAATCGTCGAAAGATGGTTTTCTCAGACTATGGACGTGAATAAAAATGATGGAAAGATTAGAAAGTTTTGATAGCAGTGATTTGATGGAGTTTATTACTGCTCCACAAGTTAAATTGATTGGCATAGGAGGCGCAGGCAATAATATTCTTGACAGGTTACACAGCCGTAGGGTCAAGGGTGTTGAAACTATAGCACTTAATACAGATGCAAATCATTTGAATCAGTGTAAGGCACAGGTGAGAAAGGTAATTGGGGCTAAAGTGACTCATGGACGAGGAGCTGGAGGTGATCCATATACTGGTAAAAGGTGTGCAGAAGATGATGAAGAAGCTATTAGGAGTAAGTTGAGTAATGGAGACATTATATTTGTGATTGCTGGAATGGGTGGAGGCACGGGAACAGGTAGTGCTCCAGTTATAGCAAAATATGCTAAAGAAACAGATGCCGTTGTAGTTGGTGTTGCTATTCTACCCTTTAAAGAGGAAGGATTACCCAGACGTAAGGTTGCTCTTGAAGGCTTAGTGGAATTAAAAAGAAATTGTGATTGTGTAATAGAATTAGATAATGAAAAATTAAATGAGTTAACAGATGGAGATTATCCAATTCAGAAAGCTTTTGGCGTAATGTCAGATTTAGTTTCAGGTATTGTTCAATCTTTGTCAGAAGTGGTAACAGAGCCTTCTATGATTAATGTAGATTTTGCAGATTTGAGAAAAATCATTGAAGCTGGAGGTACTGCAAAGGTTCTCTATGGTGAATCAGATGGTTCAGATCCAGGAAGTGTTTTAGATTCAGTGTTAGGAAACCCTTTATTGGGTAATAAATACAAGGGTGCAGAGGCCGTTCTTCTTCATATTTCAGCAGGGAGTGAATTTGCAATGAGCGATTGTCATGAAGTATTATCAGCTCTTAAATATGATTTAGCAGAGGATGCGAATTTAATTTGGGGATTAAGAACAGATGATTCGATGTCTACAAATGTAAAAGTGGTCATGCTTGTTTCAGCTATTCCAGATAGTGAACATGATTTGAATACTGAATCTGAAGAAGAGCTTAATTCATTGGGTTCTTCAGTTCCTATGATTAACTAGATTTCTTTTGAGTATCGTAAAGTCTGAATGCAGATATTACTAGGCTGTGTCTTATTGTTCCTTCATCAATAAGTTTCTGAA
>CAZVIT010000014.1:0-17703 GCA_964626865.1 uncultured archaeon
TAGGTTTTTTAAATAAAAAAAAGCAGTCATATTTCAGACTGCTTTTTTTTATTTTTGCTAATTTATTCCTTATGGAACAATTGGTGTTAGCATTCCATTTGCATCTGGTTTTGCATATACCCAGTATGCTTGTCCGATCAATACATCTCCACCTGAAGCTGTAAGATCTTTTGCACTCCAAGCTAAGCCTGTTGTGTCATATGTAAATGCTTTAGTTATTGAAGAACCACCAGCGGCTCCTAGATAATCTTCAACACCTTTATAAATAGCACCTTCATTAGCTTGGGTTTTAGCTTTAGTAGAATCTGTAATACCTACTAAGTTCCAACCACTAGCCAATGCAATAGCTTCAATTGAAGGAGGAGCAGAGGCACTTGGGCCTTCTGGTCCAACCAATGAAACTGCTTGACTTGAGAATTCAGTTGAATGTACCCAGTATCCATTACCAGAATGAATTGTTTCCAATCCGCCTGAGAATATCTGTGTAGCTGAATCTTTTGTTGCAACACTCCATGGAGATCCTTTAGACATTGCATCGTATCCAACAACCTGGTCAATTCCAGTGTTAGAGAATACAGTTGAGATGCCGTTGGCCACAGGATCTGAAGGGAATGACATTAGATTCCATCCAGCTAGAATTGTAGCTTTATAATCTTTTCTTGTGCTAACTTTCATATTGTATGAACCTTCAGCACCTTTGTTTCCAGCATAGTCAGTAGCTTTTGCCTTCACAGCATAAGTCTTAGCAGCTAGGTCAGCTTCTGGAACCATGAAGTATTTCTTGCTATTAGTTGTAGCTAATTTAGCAAGTACATCATCGCCACCAAATGAAGCAGACACAACTGTTACCTTAGAAGTATCATCGAATTCGAAGATAACGTATGGTCTAGGTAATGTTGTAGAGGATCCTACTGTACCATCTGCATCCGGATCATTCTTCAATGTTGGAGCAGTTTTATCAAGTCTAAATTTAGAAACAGTTGAAGCAGCTTGATCTCTTGTACCTAATGTTCCAGTATTACTGTTTACATCAGTAGCACTAAGTATTATTGCTTTTGAGTCATTTGCAGCAGCATCTGAGAATGCAGCTAATGATCCATCAAAAGTAGCAGTGTATGTTGTTGCATCAACTGCAACTGCTGTCACTGTACCTTCTGCAGCAACGTTTTTACTTGTTGCACTTAGAGCAGCATTAAAGTTACCTGAGATCCTGATCAAGTCATTTGTACCGTTTACAAGAGCATTGGTTGAAGTTAGCGTTACAGCTACATCTTCACCACTGTTTGCAACAGTTTTTACTGATAGACCTACTAAATCTGCAGATGAAATTGCAGCGGCACCTTCACCAACAGCCAGAGTAATCTCATCAGTGTATGATCCATCTTTGTCTGTATCTACAACAGTATTTGTACTAATTGTGAAAGATACATCAGCACCAGCAGTAACTGCTCCTAGGTCTGTATCAGCAGCTAGTTTAGCATAAGTTTCTCCTGTACCATATACTTCAGCAAATACTGTTACTGTTGGAACTCCACTAAGAACCTCTGAAGTTGTAATTGTCAACGTCATGTTTTTCTTAGTTAGACCAACTGTATCATCCGGAGATGAGCCAGTTCCTGTTCCACCAGATATTGCTAAAGTCAATGAAGGCTTGATTTTATCAACTGCGTTAGCAACGTTTCCTGATTTATTACTGTTACCAGCAAGGTCAGTTACATTACCAACTAGTTTTACTTTAGGTGTGTCTGAAGAAGCCATAGATGATGGAAGTGTTAGATAAACAGATTTTCTCTTATCGTAAGCTACTCCTGCAGCTGTGGTTCCTTTAGTTCCAACTTCAGCGGCTGAAGGTGTTAACACTGTACCTGAGTCAAGTGTTACTTCAAATGAAGAAGCTGGTGCTGTTGCTATTTCGTCGTCGAAATCAACTACTATTCTAGTTAAGTCACCAGTTTTTTCTGCTGTTGTTGGTGCATTCCAGTAAACACCTGTTTCTGTATTAGCGGCATCAAGTGATGGCTTCAATTCATCAATATTGAATGAGTAATTATCCTTGAAAGCAGGACCATCATCTGTGTCACTAGTTTTTGCATCACTAAATCCTCTGTTTCCAGCCAAGTCGTTTACTGAACTAAAGTAGTCTAGAGTAACGTCTGGCTCAGATTTAGCTGATGCACATGTTGTTGCTATATTTGCAAATCCTGTGTGAGAAGATCCACCCTCTGAGTTAGGAGTAGAACTGTCATCATTCACAGTTAGACATGGTATGTTAGTTGAGGTAGAAACTGTCCATGTCACACTAGATACACCGTCAACCATTGTTGTAGTGTTATCAAGTGTTGTTGCAACTTGCCTGTAATCATCTTGCAAGTTTATTGATTGTGCTCCATCAAGCCACGCTGCTGTGTTAGCTAGCGTAACAGCCTGTAGAGCAACAGCTGCGTCAGCACCATCATCTAGAACATCAACGTAAAGCTTCATAGTGCTTACGTCAAGTCCTGATCCAATATCAGTAGCAGAACCAGCAAATGAAGGCTGTCTGTCTTTGAATGATGAACCACTTGTTGGTGAAGATACGATTGGTGTAGGAGCAGCAACATCAATAGTAGCTGTCTCTTTCACTTTAGTACCTGTTGTAGCGGCTGTACCTGAGTTGTTATCAGTTAAGTCTTGGTATTGCACTGTAATTGTTGAGTTAGCTTGCGCTTCAACAACTGGAGTTCTGTCAACACCTGTAACGAATACAGAAGTTAGCATAGTGCTAGCTCCAACAATACCACCGGCAGTTGAATCAGTGTCACTACCAGGTCGACCAGTCTTTAGGTCGTCTGCAGCAGTTACACCATTAACTGAACCAGTATCAACTTTTTCGTAATCAACTACATTGTTGACTACTGGAACTCCGTAACCACCTTTGTCATTGTTGTCATCTGTTAATGCAGCGGTTGCTGTTACTGTAATTACTACAGCACCACCAGATCCGTCTGTACATTTAGCAAGAGTACCACCACAAGTTATTGCTGTTCCTTCTAGGTTTCCAGCAACAGATGGTCCTACGTTAGCAGCAGCCAATCCTTGTGTACTTTGTGTTAGGAAGTAAATTTCATCGTATAGAATACCGTCACCGTCAGTATCTGCTAGGTTTGAACCTGCAGGTATTGTTCCAACAGTAATTGCTACTGAAGCACCAGCACTTACAGTAGCTCCAGCTACATCAAATTGACCTACTATCATTTCACAGTCTGCGAATACTCCACCAGATCTATCAAATCTTCCATCTTCGGAAGCTGTAGAAGCAGAATCAGCAGTTACACCATTTGTACCACAACTGGCATCAGACGTTGCGTCGTTAGCACCATCATCAGTTGTCCCTGCAGTTGTTGCATTTACTGGACCACCGTCGTTAGTACCTTCGGTATCTGCTATTAGGAATTCAGCTTCGAAAACACCAGTGTTTCGTCCTGTTTCAACAACAGAAATTAGAGACGCTTGAGACTCTAATTGCACTGTTGACCAAGCTTTTACTCTGAATGTGTTTACTGCTGATGAGTAATAACCAACGAACATATCATCGTTATCTTCTACGTTATTACCACCAATACTTGTTATGTATACAGTGATCATAGGAGTTGCTGTTGCATTTGTTGCTGAGTCACCATTGGCCACAGAAACGATTGCTGCTAGGTTACCCTCTGGGGCAGCACAAGCAGTTGTAACTGCGTTACCAGTAAATACTGGGGTCTGTCCATCTTGACAAGCAACGAATCCAACTTCATCACTAAGATCTCCATCTGCATCTGAGTCAATTACTGGGTTTCCTGCTTTACCAGGAATAACTAGTGTCTTTCCAACTGTAGAATTTGCTGCAGTTGCAACAAAGTTAGCTGAAGTAGCTGACACCTTAGTATTGTAATCAGACTCAACTACAGTAATAACAATCTTATTTGCATCTAAGATATGGTTATTCTGTGCTTCGTTAGACGCATTTACATCCGTCATTGTTGAGTACAGAGTGGAAACATTACTTCGACTAGCAGGGTTAGCTCTCGCGGCTGGAGGGCTAGCTTCAGTAGTCTTAGCAGTTCCTTTGTTTGTTAAATAAAGCGTTGCAAGTTTCTCTGCTTGCACTACGTTATTGTCCCCAGTCGTCATTAACGCTGGAACCAACACTGAAAGTGCTAACACAAAAACTATTGCTCTGCTCGCAATTTGTTTTATTGTATTCATCTCGATTCTACCTCTCATGAATAATTTATGTTTTATTTGGCTCAATAACTACACGTCTAATTAAATAAACAGCTATAGCTATTAATAAACCTTATCCTACTTTATCTAAAAATTTCAGATAAATCAACAATTCTTTATACGAATTACACAAAAAAAGTAATTTTAAGTAATTCGTATGTGAAAAGTTTCATTAAATCTAAACTAAAAACAAAATAATTTAAAGTTATGAAATAAAATATAACTCAAAAAAAATAATAAGGTCAACGTTTTTTTTTACGAGTTTTGAGAAAAAATAAAATTCATCACAAAAAAAGGGGGTTCAAATACACTTAAGGTCTAATAAATTTTAAATATTTACTAAAATTTCCCCAAATAAAACTTTTCCCTCATATATATATATTATTAAAAGGATGTATAGAGAAAGGGTTTAATTTAATTAAATAAATTTCAAAGTTTCGAAAAAAAACTAGATCCAATTATTTTAAATAAAAGGAAATTAAAAAAATTAATCTTTTTGGTCTTGTAAATAAGCTTGCATGTTATCAAGAAAATCTTGATTCCCTTTTGCAGCCTTAAGGCCATCGACAATTTTTTCAGTCCAAGTCTTTTCATTATTATCTGAAGGAAACGCTGCCATGATTCTTCTGATTTGAGTAATTTTCCCCAAAGTTGTTTCGTTTTGAAGAAGTTCTTCATGCCTTGTTCCGCTTTTCTCAATATTAATTGCAGGCCAAATCCTTCTCTCAGCTAAACCTCTATCAAGATGAAGCTCCATGTTTCCAGTTCCTTTAAACTCTTCATAAATAAGATCATCAAGTCTACTTCCTGTATCTACTAGAGCTGTGGCAATTATAGTTAGACTTCCACCTTCTTCACAGTTTCTAGCAGCTCCAAAAAACTTCTTAGGGGGATAAAGCGCATAGGGGTCCATTCCTCCTGAAAGAGTTTTTCCTGAAGAAGGGACTGCTATATTATAAGCCCTTCCAAGTCTAGTTAAAGAATCTAAAAGAAGAACAACGTTTTCTCCCGACTCAACTAATCTTCTAGCTCTTTCTAGAGCAGTTTCAGAAGTTTTGCAATGGTCTTCAACAGGTTCATCAAAAGTTGATGAAAAAACTTCACCTTTAACAGATCTTCTCATATCAGTCACTTCTTCTGGTCTTTCACCAATTAAAGCTACTATTAGTTTTATTTCAGGCGAATTTTTTTCTATTGAGTTTGCAATGTCTTTAAGTAAAATGGTTTTTCCTGCCTTAGGAGGAGCAACAATCAAAGCTCTTTGACCTTTCCCTATTGGAGAAACGAGATCTATAATTCTTGAAGACATTACTTTTGGTTCATTTTCTAAAATTATTTGTTCGTTTGGATATATGGATGTAAATTTATCAAAATTTACTCTTTTTTCTATTTGTTCTACAGAGTATCCGTTTACTGCTTCTACATTTATTGCCCCTGGATATCTTTGAGACCCTCCCTCTTCAGGGAAATCAATCTGAGCTAAAACAAAGTCTCCTTGCCTCAATTTATTTTTTCTAATAATACTTCTAGACACATGAATATCATTAGGGGAGTTTTTTTGTCCAGGAGGACGTAAAAACCCGAACTGATCAGGAAGAATATCTAAAATACCAGCACCTATAGTTGCGTTTTTTTCCTCTGCTTCTATCGCTACCAACATATTAACTAGGTCAGAACGATCTTTGGGGTTTTCTTTTATTTTCTTCTCTTTAGCAATCTTTACTAACTCTTTATTGTCTAAGCTAGAAATATTTGAAAGGTCAGCAATTTTTGACCTTTCATTCTTAGACTTACCATTTTTTTTTGAAGATTCATTTTTATCAGAATTATTTGAAGAAGATATTTTTTTCCTCTTTATAGGTTTATCTTCTGAATCTTGTTTATCTTTTGTAGATGATGTCAATTTTGATCCTTGAATAAATTGGTTTTTTGTTTTTTGATATGTTTTGGATAATAAATAGGGAGTCAAAAAACTTTTTAGATAAATCAATTCTATCGCGATTTGTTTTTTTGGTCAAATGAAAATCTACAACTTGAACTGAGCACCAATCTTTTTTTGATTCAAACAAGCCTTAATGAATGAATCAAAAAGTGGATGAGGTTTATCTAACCTTGATCCAAATTCAGGGTGAAATTGGCTCCCAATCATAAAAGGGTGGTTTTGAATTTCAGATATTTCAACCAAATTATTATCAGGACATATCCCTGAAGTTAATAAACCTTTTGAATTTAGACTATCTTTATAAAAATCGTTAAATTCATATCTATGTCTATGTCTCTCTATAATTTGATCGGTTTTATATATTTTGCTTGCTAAAGAATTAGGAGAAAGATTACATCTATAACCACCTAATCTCATGGTTCCTCCCGTTTCTTGCAAGCCTTTTTGAGATTCGATAATATCAATAACTGGGTTACTTGTTTCTGAATCAAATTCAGTAGAGTTTGCATCTTTTAGACCTAAAATATTTTTTGAATATTCTATAACCATTATTTGCATCCCTAGACACAATCCTAAATAAGGGATTTCATATTCTCTACAAAATTTTGCAGCTTCCAGCATCCCCTCAATCCCTCTTTCTCCAAAACCTCCAGGAACAATTATTCCTGACATTTTATCGAGAAATTTATTAGTATTATCTTTTGATAAAGAATCTGAATCTATCCAATTAATATTTATTTTAGTTTTATTATTTGCCCCAGCGTGTTTTATTGCTTCATTAACTGATAAGTAAGAATCAGGAAGCTCTACATATTTGCCAACTACACCTATTTCTAGCAAATCAGTTGAATCTGCAATATTAGAACATAAAGATTCCCATTTCTTTAAATCTGGTTTTTTATTTGTGTAGCCCAATTTATCTATAATAATATTTCCTAATCCTTGCTGCTCAAGATGTATAGGAATGTCATATACACTTTCAAAATCTCTTAATGAAATCACACTTTTAGGTTGAACGTCGCAATATAAAGAAATTTTATTTTTTACTGATTCTTCTATATCTTTTTCAGATCTACAAATTATGGAGTCAGGCTGAATTCCCATGCCTCTTAATGCTTGTACTGAATGTTGAGTGGGTTTAGTTTTTATTTCATCAGAAGTAGATAGATATGGCAATAAAGTTAAGTGAAGATAAAAAACATTTTCAGTTTTCGGATCATTTCTTAATTGTCTTATAGCTTCAATAAATGGTTGTCCTTCAATATCTCCAATAGTCCCGCCAACTTCCACAAGGATCACTTCTGCATTTGAAGATTCTCCTAATTCAAAAATTTTAGATTTAATAGCATCAGTGACATGAGGGACTGTCTGTATAGTTCCTCCTAAATAAAACCCTGACCTCTCTTTGTCCAGTACTTCAGTATATATTTGACCTGCAGTAACATTAGATTTTTTTGACAATTCAACATCCATGAATCTTTCATAATGACCAAGATCTAAATCTGTTTCAAATCCATCCATGGTAACGAAAACTTCTCCATGTTGATAAGGGGACATAGTTCCAGGATCTACATTAAGATAAGGGTCTAGTTTTATTACCGAAACTTCGATTCCTCGAGAAATAAGAAGTTTTCCAATAGATGCGGCGACTATTCCCTTTCCAAGAGAACTAACAACTCCTCCAGTAACAAAAATGTAATTCAATGTTTACCCGATCTTAAGAACATAAATTTAATTATAAATAATTTAAATAATTATGGAAAATAATTTTTCAATAATGATACAATATTTCATGTTAAGTGAATATAAAATCTAAAAAACACATTATTCTTTGATTTATTAAAAAAAATACAAAACATGAAAATTTCCAAAAAAGAATTCGAAAATTTATCAAAACTAGCATCTCTTTCATTTGATTCGAATAATGAAAACATAGTAAGTGATTTAGAAAAAATTTTATCAAGATTTGAATCACTTTCAAAAATAGATACTACAAATGTTGAACCAACTTCTCACGTAACTAATTTACAAAATTCAATGAGAGAAGACAAAACAAAAACTATTTTATCCAACGAAGAAATATTAAAAAACTCCCCCGAAAAGACTTCAGGGCAAATAAAAATCCCAAGAGTATTTGATAATGAATAAATTACTAGAATTATCAACAACTGAGTTATCAAATTTAATATCTAGCAAAAAACTTTCAAGTCAAGAATTAGTTCTCGAAAGTTTAAAGCACATTAAAGAAAATGATCCTAAAATAAATTCTTTTATCACAGTCCTTAAAGAAAATGCATTAAAGCAAGCTAAAACCATAGATGAAAAATTATCCAAAAAAGAAATTGAATGTTCTTTTTTGACAGGAATTCCTATAATGTTGAAGGACAATATTGCTACCAAAGGAATAAGAACAACAGCAGCATCTAAAATACTAGAAACTTATATTTCTCCTTATAATTCTTTTGTCACTGAAAAAATAATTAATGATAATGGGGTAATAATAGGAAAAGGGAATTTAGATGAGTTTGCAATGGGTTCTTCTAATGAAACCTCTTATTTTGGAGAAGTGAAAAATCCTTGGGATACTGACAGAGTGCCTGGCGGTTCAAGTGGAGGTCCTGCTGCTGCAGTTTCTGCTGGATTTGTATCATGCTCTTTAGGAAGTGACACAGGAGGATCTATAAGGCAACCTGCTTCATTGTGTGGAGTTTCTGGAATGAAACCTACCTATGGAACTGTTAGTAGATACGGTCTGATAGCATTTGCTAGTTCATTAGATCAAATCGGCCCCATAGCTAGGACTGCTGAAGATTGTGGAAATATTTTGAACATTATTTCTGGGAAAGATGATAATGACTCAACTTCATATGAGAAAGAATTCAATGATTTCAATGCGAAAATAAATGATGATATAAAAGGTTTAAAAATTGGAATTCCAAAAGATTACTTGAAAAATGTTGATCCAAATATAAAAACAATATTAGAAAAATCTATGAAAGAATTTGAAGGTCTCGGTGCTATAACAGAGGAAATTGATTTACCCCTGACAGAGTATTGTATGGACGTTTATTATATAATCGCTCCTTCTGAGGCTTCTTCAAATTTATCTAGATATGACGGAGTAAAATATGGTTTTAGAAGTACAAATAAAGATAATTCTAGAGCATCCTTATTAGAAACAAGGTCTCAAGGATTTGGGGATGAGGTAAAAAGAAGAATAATGATTGGCACATATACTCTTTCAGCAGGATATTATGATGCTTATTATAAAAAGGCTCAACAAATTAGAACGCTTATAGTAAAAGAATTTGATGATGCATTTAAAAAATTTGATGTTCTTTTAGCTCCTACTTCGCCAACCACTGCGTTTAAAATAAACGAAAAAAGAAATGACCCTATAAAAATGTATCAAAGTGATTTATGCACAATACCCGTCAATATTGCTGGATTACCCGCTATTTCTATTCCTGGAGGTTTTGACAATGATCTTCCTGTAGGAATACAAATTATAGGCCCTCAAAATGGAGATCAAAAAGTGTTACAATTTGCTCACAAATTTCAGGAAAATACAAAATGGCATTTACAGCATCCAAAAATATAGTTTTTTATTTTGCTTTATTTATAATTTTTTTTTCAATATCTTGCGATAGCTCTAAAGATGAAGAAAACATTACAATTGATTTTGACAAAAACTCTTCTCAGCAAGCTATAGAAGGGTTGCCCCCAGGTATACCTAGTTATCCATATATTTTTGAAGGGGAGTTTTATATTAATGGAGATTTTGGAGAAAAAGATTCAAAAATAATTTCAAAACTTGGAGAATTAGAATCACCTATTGTAACAACAAGTTATGGTGAATTTAAAAATTTGATTATAGGCCCAAGAAACAATGATGATATAAAAAACAATATAGAATTTTATTTAATACTTCAAAATGGAGAGAATATCAAAGCAAAAGAAGAAATTCCTTTTGAAATACTTAATAAAATAACTAATAAAAAAATCGAACTAAACTTTGAAAAATAAATTAAATGAGCACAACTAAAACTATTTCAAAAATCATAGCAAAAGCATTGAAAAACGCTCATCAATCTAAAGAATTGCCCGAGATAAATTTACATGAAATCATTGTAGAAAAACCAAGAAATAAAAATCATGGCAATTGGTCAAGTAATATTGCAATGGTTTTATCAAAAGAGATAAAAAAGAATCCTTTAGATATAGCTAAAATTATTACTAAAAACATAGAAGAAAACTCTTCAATTGAAAATGTTGAGGTTTTAGCTCCAGGTTTTTTAAATTTCAAATTATCTGAAAAATTTAGAAGTGATTTATTAAATGAGATTTTAGTCAAAAAAAGTAGATATGGGGCAAATAATGTTGGTAAAAATAAAAAAGTACAACTCGAATTTGTTTCAGTCAATCCTACAGGGCCAGTTCATGTTGGTCACGCAAGAGGAGCTATAGTAGGAAGTTGCATCGCAAATATTTTAGATTTTTCTGGGTACAAAATTGTAAAAGAATATTACGTGAATGATGCTGGAAATCAAATAGATTTATATGTAGAAAGTATAAAATCTAAAATTTATCAATATTTTGGAGAAAAATATCCTATCCCTGAAGATGGTTATTTAGGAGAAAACATAAAATCAATTGCTGAAAAAATAATTTCAAAACTAGAAATTAATAAAAACAACCTCAAAAGCATAAAAGACGAACAAATAAAAGAAATTTCTATCAAACTAACCTTAAAAAAAATAAAAAGCGATTTATCAGACCTTGGAATCCTTTATGACAATTGGTTTTTTGAATCTGATTTATTTAAAAATCAAACTATAACAAATATCGAAACAATATTAGACAAAAAAAACTTGATATTTGAAAAAGATGGAGCTGAATGGTTTAAATCATCCAATTTTTTTACCGAAAATGATGTTGTTATAAGACGTTCTAAAAACGAAGGGCATACATATTTTTTCTCAGACATGGCATATCATTATGACAAATTTATAGTTAGAGATTTTGATCTAGTAATCAATATATTTGGAGCTGATCATCATTCACATGTTGATAGATTGAAGTCTGCAGTTAAAGCATTCGACATAGACATTAAAAGATTAAAAATTTTATTGACTCAAATAGTTCATTTTAAAAATGAAAATAAAATTCAAAAATTTTCTAAAAGATCTGGAAATATTTATACTGTTAGCGATCTAGTAAATCTTGTAGGAAAAGATGTTTGCAGATTTAATTTTCTAAACAGAAGTCTTGATAGTCAACAGGAATTTGATTTAGAGCTTGCAACACAAGAATCTTCAGAAAACCCAGTTTATTACGTTCAATACGCCTATGCAAGATTATGCTCAATTATTAATTCTTTTGAACAAAAAATTGAATGCAAAGATTCTGATTTGAGTTTATTAGAAACGGAATATGAGAAAAACCTTATTGATAGTTTAGATTTTTTCCCTCAAGTTATAATTGAAGCTACTGAAAAACTTCAAACTCATAATATAACACAGTATTCTATAGAACTTGCAAAAGAGCTTCAAAAATTCTATGAAAAATGCAGAGTTATTTCAGATGATTTAGAATTATCCAAAGCTAGAATAATACTAATCTCAGCATGTAAAATTGTTTTGAAAAACACACTTGATATTATGGGAGTAGAAACCCCAGAAAGAATGTAGCTATGATTAAAAACTTAGGTAATTTAAAGCCTCAAATCAATAAAAAAGCTTACGTAAACGAAGTCGCATACGTAGTAGGTGAAGTTGAAATAGATGAAGACTCATCAGTTTGGCCAGGAGCTGTTGTCAGAGCAGATAACGGGAAAATATCCATAGGTAAAAGAACAAACATTCAAGATAATTCTGTTGTTCATTCAGATTTCGGTTCTTCAATAGGCGATGATGTTACTATAGGGCATGGAGTTGTTATTCATTCAAAAAAAATAGGAAATAACACCTTAATTGGAAACGGTGCTGTGCTTAATGACAACGTAACCATAGGGTCAAACTGCCTTGTAGCAGCAGGATCAGTAGTTATTGAAGGAACGGATATTCCTGATAATTCTATAGTTAGAGGTATCCCTGGAAAAAATATTGGAAGAATATTAGACCGTCATTTAGAACTTATAAAAGGTGCAGGTAAGTTTTATGTCGAAAGAATTAAAACTTACAAAAGTGCGGGCTTATAAACACTGTTTAAAAATAAAATTACCAAATGATCTTTCATTTTGATATTTTCATAATTATAAACACATGGTTCATCAGAATTTCTTTGTAAAGAACCTGAGCATGGATTGATTTCTTCAACGAATCCTTTGCCCCAATATGGTTCTTCGATTTGACTCATAATATAATCAATTCTAGTTATCAACACTGGTTCAATTTCACAATTGTCAATTTTACAAGAATCAGCATATTGTTTTTGGATTTCATTAAATTGAAAACATCCAGTTTGAATTGCTCTTTTATAGACTCCATCAGGCATGATCTTTAGGTTTTTCTGATCACAAGAGCCTGTTTGAAATACAGGTTGATGCCAAGAAGCATATTTACCACTTCTGATCGCTAAATATTGAAATCTTAAGTAAGGAAGCATATTCACTGGTATTGCCAAAGATCTAGGCATTAATTTTTCTTCAAACCTAACTTTTTTCTGCTCGTTTAATTCAACTGCTGCAGCTACTTTAGGATAAATTGGAATTGCAAGTAATAAAATTACAGCTATAAAAACTGTAGTCAAAAAACCTATCCCGGGATTTTGTGTTTGAACTCTTAAGTAAGCAAAAAAACTGATTTTTTGGCCCTTTATCTTTCTATCTCCAGAAATAGTTTTAGATCTCACAATATCTGGGGTTATTTCATTGTCATTATTTTTTTGCATTTATAAATTATATTTGAAAAAGTAAAAGAAAGAACTTTGATCCCTCATTTAATATAAAAATTTATTAAAAAAGATAAAAGTTTATATAAACAAAAAGTAAAAGAAGTATTCTATAATATTCATTAATAACTTTAGTTATTAGAAAAAAATATTAGGAAAATAATATGAACTTTAACTTTTACTCTAAGAATTTTATAATCATGATACTAGCATTATTGGTCGGGATATTTGCTTTAGCGTGTGGAGGAGGCTCCGAAGAACCTGAAGATGCAGATTCAAGTGCAGCAACGAGTGCGAAAGCTGATGCAGATGCGTATGCAGCTTCAAAAAAACCCGCTCCAAAACCTGCAGGCAAAACATCTGAAGTTGAAAAAAGTGCTATTACCCAGACTCTTGAAATCATAAGCCCTCCAACTGCAATTGATGTTTTAGAAGGAAAGGCTCAATTTAGGACTCCAGGAGCAGAAGAATGGATTGATGTAATAGACGCACAACCAATTGAACCAGGGTGGTCTGTAAGGACACTAGCCGTTTCAAGGGCTGTTCTAAAGTTCGTTGATGGAAGTCAATTGGCTATAAAACCTAGCACTCAGATTACTATTGATAAATTCGATATAGTAAACGGTGGACCTGCACAAGGAGGACAAAGACACGCTAGAATAGCGTTAGATAATGGAGACGTTGACTTTAATGTTATCAGAGCAGAGTCTCCCCCAAATACTTGGGTCTTCCTTACTGTTGATGGTGCGATAACCATTCAAGGTACTGAAGGAAGTCTAGGACGTAGAGTAAATGTTAAGCAAGAAGAATTATCTTCAGAAGAAAAAGCAAAGCTTGTAATTAACAAAAAAAATGCTGAGAGAAAAGAAGCCGGTGAAGCACCTCTTTCTACAGAACAAGAAGCTGCACTTACAATTGAAGTCAAAGAATTCGAAGGAGATGATCTAAGTGATGAAGAAGTAGAATTTATGGAAGAATTTGTAGATGATGAAGCAATAGCAGCTTTAGATGCTGAAGAATTAGAAATTTTAGATGAAGAAAATAAACTTGAAATTGAAACTGACTTCAAAGTAGAGCTATTAGAAGGTACTGCAACTATGGTCAAAATGGGGCAAGAAGCTCCAAAGCCTGTAACACCTACTGACGCTGATGATATAACTGGAGGTACAGGATTGGCTCCTGGAGACATTGGTGGCCCACCTCTTGGTTGGATTCCTACGGATGGGCCGTTTCTTCCTGTAGGCGATAAAGGTGAAAGCTCACTTGACGCTGCAGTAGTAAAACCTGGTGTTGCTTATGAAAAAGCTGAAACAAAAGATGTGATGCCTCCCCAGGCTCCACCTGCAGGAGCAGAAGGAGCTGCTGCAGCTATTCCTGATATAGATGGAGACGGAGAATTTGGGCCTGCAGATATTATAATGATGAAGGATGTTGCATTTGTAGCTGACTTAGGAGTAGATGTTGGAGATGTAGTTCCAGATCCAAGTGGATTGATAACTGCAGCAGAAGAAGCTGGAGTAGCAGATGTTAATGCTACAGTTGAACTTGCTGCTTTAGCTGGGCCAGAAGCTGTGGATGCTATAGTAGAAGGTGGTGATATTGAATCGGCTGTTGCTGTTGCTGAAGAATTATTCAGCGATGTTGCAGTAGTAGTAAACGATACCATGGCAGATGCTGAAGGAGCAGCTACAGAGATATTTAACGAATTCGAACCCGAAATAAAAACTCTAACAGAAGATCAAGCTGATCCTGCAATACTTGAAGAATTAATAGCTTCAGGTGAAATAGATATTGCTGTTGAACCTTTAGTAATGGCAGCTGATATTGATGCAGTTTCTGGAGAAAGACTTGACCTTGAAGCTCTTAGAGAATTAAGAAAAGCAGAATTTGAACCCCCAAGGTCAGAGCCTTTATTTGACGAAGAGGGAAATCAGATAGGTGTAAAACAACCTGACCAAGTAGTTTTTGATGCTACAGGTAATCCAATCGGGAAAAAACCTGGTGACATGGTTGCTGTAGATGAAAATGGAGCTATTGACACTGAAGCTGCGGTTCCAGATGTATTTTATCTAAAAGATAAAGCAGGAGATGACAAATTACATGCTACAACTTTCTTTAATGCATTTTTACCTAAAGTTCCAACTGGAAGTGAAATAGGTGGTGCTGGAGAACAAGCATTAAATATGGTTACATTTGATCCTGATGGAAATATTGTTCCTACAATTATTCAATACGATCCGTTAGGTAATCCTGTAGGGACACTACCATTCTCTGATGACTTTGTTGATCCCTCCGGAGATGCTTTAACTCCTCCTGATTTGCCTATTTTTGATTACAATGCGGATGGAACTATAGCTACACAAGTAGAAATGCCTATGATTGTAAAAGATGCGACCGGAGGCATTAGAGAATTTAATGTTCCCCCTCCAATCGTTTTTGATGAAAATGGAGCTCCTATGGGAATGAGTGAGCCTCCAAAACTTATGGTTGGTGATGCAGGAGTTTCAGGCTTTGAAGCAGGAAGAGTTTTATCAAAAGACTTCTTTTCAGAGCAAGCTGCATTAATTGAAGATTCATTTGCAACAATGCCTATGGAAGGACCTGGAGCTGGTGGTGGAATGGGAGTAGGTGGGTTTGGAGCACCTCTTGGATTTATCCCTTCAGGAGCTATGGATAAAATTGCAAAATATGCAGCTCCTGGAACAGGAATGCCAGGACCTATGGCTGGTGGACCTGGATTTGGAGCACCAACGACTGCAATGTATGATTTTGATAAATATGACCTTTCTAATGACACTGCTTCTTTCTTTGATGCAGGTGGTACTCAAAGAACAGGTGATGAATTTAGAATGCAAGAAATATATAGAGATTCTGCAACAGGTGAAGTAGCTGGATTCCAGCCTATAACTGAAGTTATGTGTATTACACAAGACTGTTTCAGAGATGCTTCTCAAAGTGATGCAGTACTTGCAAAAATTGAAGAAAAAGTAGAAGTATTATCATTTGATGATGACGGAAGAGCAGTGATTGCTGAAATAGGTGGACAAACTCTGTTCACTGAAGATGGGCACTTAGCTGGATTTATTCCACCTCCAATTGTTATGGGTGGACCAATGGGCATGGGAATGCCTGGGCCAATGGCAGGAGGACCAGGTGGAACTTCTGGTGGAGCTGTGTCATTTGCTCAAAATGATATGATGTTCTTCTCTTCTATGAATATGGCTCCTCCAATGCCTGGTCCTAATGCTGGACCAATGGCTGGTGGATCGCCTGGACCTATGGCACCTGGTGGTGGTGGGTCTGGAGCTATGGGACCTGGTGGTTTTGGACTTGACTTCACTCAAGACTTAGGAGAAATGACATTTATGACTAGAGCAGCCAAGAACGAAGAGTTTGGTGCTGCTTACAATCCAATGATGGGAGCTCCAATGGCTCCAAATATGGATCCGTTTGCTGATCCGTTTGCTGACCCATTCGGCGACCCTTTTGGTAAGTCAACAGGACCTGCTGCTATGCCAGCTGGACCTTCAATGGAATTTAAACTAGATATAGGTGAAATGTTTGGACCAGCAATGCCACCAATGCCTGGCCCTAATGCAGGACCAATGGCTGGAACTGGACCTGCTGGAACTGGACCAATGTATGATCCTGCAGCTGGAGTGGGTGGATTCGCTATAGAAAATGACTTTACAGGAATGGATGATTTGTTTGCAATCGCAGGACCAGCATTTGGTGGATATGCTCCAATGGGAGGTAATGCTCCAACGGGAATGGCTGCCCCGCCTGCTGGACCTCCACCTACGAACTTCTTTGGCCCAATGGTAGACGCCTCATTTGGAAGTGCAAATGATATATATGCCTCAGAATTAGCTGCTGAAGATATCGGCGGAGAATTCTTTGAAGATTTGAATGCTTTTGAAGATGCTAGAGCTATGAACGAAGCCACAGCATTTGCTAATAAATCATTTGAAGTACAAGGGGCTTATAATGAAGCTCTTGGTATACAAAGAGATATATTTGTTGCACCTCCGAGCGCAATGGTACCTGGTGGTGGATCACCTGGACCTATGGCGCCTGGTGGTGGTGGATCAGGAGCTATGGGACCTGGTGCAATGGCTCCTATGACTGGACCAATGACAGCTCCAATGGCAGCACCAATGCCTATGGACACATTTGGCTTTGCTGATCCTTTTGCTAATATGAATATGGGACCTAGTGCTGGTGGAGCAATGGGACCTGGTGGAATGCCTGGAGACACTTTTGGTGGAGGAATGTTTGATAACCTTATCGATGCTGCTTCAACAGATATTATGGATAGAGGGATAGATTTTGGTCCTCAAAATTTTGAATTTGATCCTAATAATGCTGCTGCAGGTATGACAATGGCACCAATGCCTGGTCCTAATGCAGGACCAATGGCTGGTGGATCGCCTCCTGGTAGCGTTAATAACGGAGCTACAGGAGCAAACCCAAATCCTATAGATCCAGCTACAGGAGCACTATTACCTGGAGTTCAGTTGGATGACAATGGCAATGCTATTCCTTCAACTGTTCCTGGATTTGACCCTGCTGCTGGACCAATGGCTGGTGGATCGCCTGGACCTATGGCACCTGGTGGTGGTGGG
>CAZVIT010000015.1:0-16626 GCA_964626865.1 uncultured archaeon
AAAGTTTGGATAAAATATATGGGCGTTATAGGTATTGAAGGAAAACCTGAACGGTCATTTTTAGGTAAGATATTCAAATGGTGGTTTATTTTATTCAATATATTTATGGCTTTTTGGCTATATACTGGTGTTACAGATTCTCAAGAGTCTATTGATGACTCAGAAAATGTGTTTGAGGAAGCAGGTAGAACGATAGGTTCGGGAATAGGAATAACAATTGTTTGTACAATTTGGCTTTTTGGAGCAGTAATTTTTGGGATGTTAGCCATGGTTACAAAACCATCTGGAACACTTGTTGTTACAAAAACAGAAGAAAAGGTAGATACAGCAGCCAAATTAATTGAGGCAAAACAGCTCTTTGATAGTGGAGTTATAACGCAAGAAGAATTTGATGAAATGAAAAAGAAATATCTGTAATTCGTTGAATAAAGTTCATAAAAAATATAGATGGGGCGAAGCCCGGGAATCGAACCCGGGACGAGGGAACCACAATCCCCCAGTTTAACCAAACTAGCCTAGCTTCGCCACTATATTCATGACTGGCAAGGCATTACATAAAATTACTTGAGAATTAGATAATATCCTTCGGTCTATATTCGCCCCATACCTTACGAAGTGAGTTGCAAATTTCACCAAGACTAACTTTTGCATTTACAGCATCAATTAGGTGTGGGAGCAAGTTTTCATCAGTAGTAGCAATTTGGGTGATTTTATCGAGATACTGGTCTACGTTTCCTCTTTTTTCCTTTAACAAAATCAATTTTCCTATTTTCTCTTTAATTGATTCTTCATTAATTTTAGTAATTTCACTTTTACTTTCTTCCTCTTCCTTATATTTGTTTACTCCTACAATAATTCTTTCATTATTCTCAATTTCTCTTTGATATTTGTAAGCCGAATCCATAATTTGAGATTGAACCCATCCTTCCTCGATACATTTTAGCATACCTCCATTTGTATTAATTCTCTCTATAATTTCCATTGTTTTTGTAACTAATTCTTCAGTCATACTTTCAATTGTATAAGAACCAGCTAATGGATCAATGGTAAATGGAATTCCAGACTCCTCAGCAATTATTTGTTGAGTCCTGAGTGCTACTTTTGCAGCCTCTTCAGATGGCAATCCTAATGCTTCATCCATAGAATTGGTGTGTAAGCTTTGAGTTCCTCCTAAGACTGCAGATAATGCCTGAATTGTAGTTCTAACTACATTATTGTGTGGTTGTTGTGCAGTTAATGTAGATCCTCCTGTTTGAGTATGGAATCTTAACATCATAGATTTTTCATTCTTAGCATTAAATTCTTCAGCCATTATTTTGGCCCATATCTGCCTTGCAGCCCTAAATTTAGCTATTTCATGAAGAAAATCATTATGTCCGTTGAAGAAGAAAGCCATTCTTGGCGCAAAATCATCTACATCTAGACCTTTTTGAACAGCAGCTCTCGCGTATGTCACTCCATTTGCAATAGTAAATGCTAATTCTTGTTCAGTACTACATCCAGCTTCTCTTATGTGATACCCGGAAACTGATATTGTATTCCATTTAGGTATATTTTTGCTACAGTAATCGAATACATCAGTAGTCAATCTCATTGATTGCTCAGGTGGGAAAATGTATGTTCCTCTAGCAATATATTCCTTTAGAATGTCATTCTGTATGGTGCCTCTAAGTTTTGCTTCTTTAACACCTTGATATTGACCTGTTGCAACATACATTGCTAATAGTATGGATGCAGGAGCATTGATTGTCATGCTGGTTGATACTTTGTCAAGAGGAACACCACCAAACAATTCTTTCATATCTTCTATTGTATCTATTGCAACTCCAACTTTCCCTACTTCTCCTTGTGACATAGGATCATCACTATCATATCCAATTTGAGTGGGCAAATCAAATGCTACAGATAATCCAGTTTGGCCTTCATCAAGCAAATATCTGAATCGTTTATTTGTTTCTTCAGCAGTACCAAAACCAGCATACTGTCTCATTGTCCACATTTTACCTCTGTATCCAGTAGGATGTATTCCTCGAGTATAGGGGAATGCACCAGGGAATTCTACTTCCTTGTTTTTGACATCATCAGGAACATTTAGCCGTTCTCTTCCATCCAGTAAAGCTTCTTTTCTTTCAGAATTTTTTTTCAGGTTCGGCCTGAGAATATCTTTTTCCCATTTTTCTTTAGTCATTTGTATGTTTCTCAAAAATTCTAATATATTTAAGCATCTTCCTATGAAGTTTGTCGGCTTCTTTCTTGGCTTCACCAGGTTTAACATTAATAGGATCTAACCAGAAACAATAGACATCTGTTCTTATTTTGTTACGATAAAAATCTAAAATACTTTGGAAAAGGTCTTTTTCGAGTCCAGTTCTCCCCCAATCTACAGCTTTGTTTCGGTAGCAGAAGACCAGCGGTTGGATGGGGTGTCCTGTATTCTCTGAGGCTTTGAATACTCCCATTTTAAAAGGATCTAATTTACCAAAGGTGGAAGTTGTTCCCTCAGGAAAAATCCATAAGGGTTTATTTATTGCATCCCATTTGTTCAAAGAATCGATTACACTACTCCTAGATTTGTTGTTTTCTCTATTTACCCACAACATGCCAACTTTACTTGCTATAGGTCCAAAAAGTAAATAATCTTTAACCTCAATTTTTGAAACAGCTCCTCCACTTTTTAGTGATAAAACAACAATAGGATCTAGATAACTAGTATGATTGGCAGCTAAAAAACCAGGTTTTGGTTTGCCATGTACGTATAGTTTAGTATTATATCTTTTAGATAATTTTCTAGCCCAGAATGTGATGTTATTGCGGTATTTTTCTCTAGAATAAAATGGAATTTCTAATCTTAACCTAATCAAAACGTAAATGAAATAAAATATTTCGATTATCCACACAGTAGTCCTATGGCTTACTTGTTAAAAAGAAAACTCTTACGCTTCTAAATTAGTGGTGCTTCGAAATCGTCAATTGTTTCTTCAAGGTCTTCATCTTTAGCCAATTCGCCCCTTATTCTCAAGAGTTCTCTTGATAACAACCAGTAAATTAGAGCTAACGATCTTCGACCTTTATTATTTCCAGGAATTACAATATCTACATTGGTTGTTAGATTATTTGAATCACACATTGCAATTACAGGGATATTGATGTTTGTAGCTTCTCTGAAAGCTTGGGCATCTGCAGCAGGATCAGTTAGAACGATAACTTTTGGCTCAATAAAGAATCTCATTTCAGGATTTGTTAACCTACCTGGAGTGAAACGACCAGCAATACATTCGAATCCGCAGCTTTCTGCAAATTTAGTTGCAGGTTTCCATCCGTATTGCCTTGCAGAAACTACGAGAACATCTTTAGGATCAAAATCTTTCAGGAATTGAGCAGCTTCTACTACTTTTTCAGAGGTCATATTGACATTAAGTATTCTTAACCCGTCATCTCTTACTTTGTAGACATAAGGCTCCATATCCTTACTTTTTTGTTTGGTTCCAATGTGGACTCCACAAGTGAGGAAAGTATCCTCATCGATGAGCAGTTCTTTTGCTTCGACTTCGGTCATAGGATTTTCTCGCTGATTCGGACCAGTTCATTAAGCTTTGCAATCCGTTCTCCACCCATAATTCCGGTTTTTATTGCATGAGATTCAAAGGCAACTCCAAGGTGTGCAATAGAAGTGTCAGTAGTTTCTCCGCTACGGTGTGAGATTACGGTAGCCATATCAGAATTTCTAGCCATTTCTACACTTTTGATGGTATCTGTTAATGTTCCAATCTGGTTAGGTTTAATTAAAATTGAATTAGTTGACTTCTTTTCAATGCCTTGTTTTAATCTTTCGGAATTAGTAACATATAAATCATCACCAATAATCAGCGCATCAGTCTGGTCAGTTAAAGAAGCCCACGATTCAAAATCATTCTGATCAAGTGGATCCTCTACAGAATGTAAATCGTATTCTTCAATTAATCCTAACATAAAATCAATTTGTTCTTCAGGAGTGAGAGTTTGTTCTTTGTAAATATATTTCCCATTTTTGTAAAATTCACTGGCGGCAACATCTAGCCCTGTTCTTATTTCAACACCAGTTTCTTTTTGAACATTATCAACAGCTTTTGTTACGAGTTCTAATGCCTCTACATTCTCTAAAGGCGCGACCCAAGCACCTTCGTCACCTTTCCCAAGAGCTATATTTGGAAATTTATTTTTCAATATTTTGGCGACTTCTTTATGAACTGCAGCATTAGTTTCGATTGCAGTGTTTATGTCATTATCAAAAGAAGTAACTAAATATTCTTGAATATCAGTCCCTCCAATAGCATGAGCGCCTCCACCAAGAACATTGGACATAGGTGCCGGAATTGAATAATTCTTAGTTTTACTTATATGTTCAAAAAGTGGAATATTTTTAGAATCAGCTGCAGCTTTTGCACATGCTAATGAAAGTGCAACAGCAATATTTCCACCTATTTTTCGTAAATTATCAGTTCCATCGATGTTTTTTATAGTGTTATCAAATGTTTTTTGATCGCTAGAAGTTATTCCGATTAGTGAAGGTATTAAATTTTCTTTAGCATTACTGATTCCTAAATTAACATCATTTTTTGGCCATGCTTGTGCTTCAAAAGTGCCAGTTGAAGCTCCAGCTGGAGCTGCAGCCCTACCAAATCCCTCATTGGTAATAATATCAGCCTCTACAGTAGGATTTCCTCGAGAGTCAGTTATTTTTCTAAGATTAATGTCTTTGATAATCACTTCTTTTCTCGATCAACAATATCAATAGGTATTGCATTGGTATCGTATTCCATTTGAGCAATTATAACTGGATCAATAATTTCTTCAGGCACTTTAATATCTACGGGCGCCCCCATTGAAATCTGCAATGCTCTTGCACCTATAACTCTAGCTTTTTCAAATCTTGAATGTTCTCGCATTTTTTGACCTTCCTAGTTACTAAGAAATTTAGATTCTTCGCTAGTGGTCCAACTATAAAAGACTTACTAAGTTACTTTTGTAAAAAAACTATACTATTTGGCTATTATTTTTTCTCAGAAGCTTTTTAAATACGGTTTACAATGAGTTAAGTTACCTTGTACCGATAGTTAAAGGTGTAATAGGTCGAAAAAAAGGTGAAAAAATGGAACAAAATATAAACAAATTGGGTGCTTTTGTAGCTACTTTAGCTTTGATAGCATCTGTTTTAGTAATGCCTAATGTTAGCGCAGGCGATGGAGACTTGTCCGTAACTCTAGTAGGAGATAATGGTTTAACCTCATATGGCGCAAAATATGGTAATGCAAGCTTTACAGGAAGCGTATCAAGTACTTCAGTAGATGCTGATGATGACTTGACAATATCAGTAGATTTCCCTGACTTCAATGATTGGACTCCAAGTCAAGCCTCTATTGGAGCTTGGGATGGATCCAATTGTGCAGTTAATGATGGAGATGATTTTACAGCAGGTAGTCATAATTTTGGTACATTATCAGGAACTTTAGATTTTTGTATTTCAGTTAATGTTGTAGGTAACGTGAGTCATGGAGATCAAATTGACATGACTGTTGACGCATCTTCTTCTAGTTCATCATCTCTTACAATAAATGCACAAGTTGTGGTTTCAGATTGGAGCATAAGTACGGCAGATAATGTGGTAAAAACATTTGAAGAAACAGATATCATTGATGATGATTGTTCTACAGCAATAGATTGTCATGAATATACTATAACTATACACAATAATAAACTTGATGAGAATGGAGATCCTGTAGCCTTCAGTGATACAATAACGATTGCTCTTTTAACAGCAACAGAAGGTTGGGATGTAAATAGTGATGATAGTGGTTGGGATGATATGGCCAATGCAGGGAAAGGTGAGTATACTCTTGGTTATATTGATGCAGGTAGCTCGGATGATTTTGTAATGGAAGTGAGACTGCAAGGTGAAAATGCCATTGCTTCATCTTATAACGGCAATACTTTTTTAAATTTTCAAGCCACAGATAATATTGGAGGAGCCTATCAAATGGTGGCTTTCGAAATGATGGTGGAGGATAACTTTGGAGTCCTTATAACTCATACAGGTAATCATTTAGTGGATAATGGTTGTGAGACTAATCCTGATGATTCTGGCCATATAGTTAATTGGGTTGTTACAGTAAGAAATATGGGAAATACAGGGGACACTTTTGATATTATTTTCGATGATTCTGATGCAGTCGGAGCAGCTTGGAGTATTACTGGAGCAAGTAATGGAAATACTGGTACTCTCGGGCCTAAAGCAGAAGATGGTATGACAGAGTATAATATTTCAATGACAGTTCCAAATGGTCTTGCAGCAGGTACAACTCATGGTTTTACCATGGAAGTTACCTCTACAGGTGATAGTACACAAACATCAATAGACGCATTTCATGCAACTGTAGACCAATGCTATGGTTTATCAATGTCTGTAGATAAAACAACAGCTAGTGCAGATCCAGGTCTTTCAGGGGATTTTACAATCACTGTTACAAATAATGGTAATGGAAATGACACAGTTCAATACGAGATGATGGGTGGAGCTTCAGAATGGCTTCCAACACTTCATGGTGTAACGAGTTCTACAATTGCATCAGGAGAAAGTGCTCAGGTAGTTTATTCAATGACAGTACCATCTGGTGCTAGTTCACAAGCTACTAGTGGTATGGCTATGGTACATGCTTTTTCTCAAGCTTGTTATGATGAAGATGGTAAAATAGACGATTGTGCTTATGAGGCAGTTAATACAGCTACAGAGACTCACGGAGTTTCAGTTACATTAACAGCAAATCAAGTTTACGGTATTAGTGCAGATTATTACTATAATGCTTCAATGGCAAGTGCAAACGTTCAGCAAGGATTAACAATGCAGTTGAAATTTAATGTTACAAATAGTGGTAATGGAAACGATAACATAGCTATTATGCTAATGGGTGCACCATCTTGGGTCGTATTAAGTCAAGATACAGTACTTGTCGCTCCAGGACAAACCTCAACAATTACAATGGATGTATCAGCTCCAGCTGAGGGCACACTTGGGGCAGTAGATGCATTTACAGTAAAAGCTACATCAGTTGATGGAACAACAACAGATAGTACTGATTCTTTCACTTTAACTGTAGTTGAAGTAGCCGATGTTGATGGCCCAACAAAAGAAACTGTGGATGATGATGACGGTGGTTTACCAGGATTCGGATTCCTTCCAGCAATAGCCGCAATTGGTGCAGTACTATTACTACGCCGTAGGCTTTAAGGAGCAACTAGATGCTAGTTAGTCGGCAATTTCTGCCACTGTTCGCAATTTCTTTGTTACTAGCTTCAGCTTTGGTCTTTGTTCCAGCAAGTGCAGCTTCATCCTTAAATATAGATGTAGAGGCATATCACAATGAATATTCATTTGCTTCTGTAAATGGTACCGCTTCTTTTGTGGTAACTGTAACAAATGACGGAGATATAGATTTTACTTCAGTTTTTATTGAGGCTTCATTTAATGATGAAAGTTGGTTAGCAGATAATGTAACATTTACTACTTCAGCTTCAACCGATAAAGGTGGAATTGACTTAGGTTCATTAGCATCAGGAGCACTCGTACAAGTTACTGTTGATGCTGTGGTAGGATATGGGGCAAAAATACCCATGTCAAGAGATGTTTACATGAACCTTGATGTAACTGCAGATAGCATAGAATATGATGTTCCAGATACAGTTATTTTTGTTTCAAACTGGATAGCTTATCAATCAGACTTTCCCAGCTCTCCAGCTGTTAATACTTATGATATTGGCGATAGTTATGATTATCAACTTATCGTAGAAAACATTGCAGTTGAGAAATTGCCAGATAATTCTACACAGGCTATAGATATAGACGATACAATCACAGTTCAATTTGGTGGGTTAAGCGGTTGGACTGTTTCATCTGAGGATTCTGGTTGGGATCCATTGGGAGGCACTCTTAGCGGGCTTACTGCAGGACAAAAACATACTTGGGATATAACTATTGAATTAAGTAGCAAAGTTAAAGCTGGCGACTCAGTTTTAGATTTCCAAGCCTATTCTGTGGATGATTTTGGTATGCAGAATTATCAACCATTTGGTATGTTAAATATTCCAGTTTCAGCTTCTGAAATGTTTGGAATTAAATTAGATGGTAGTGGAAGTAGAGAAGTTGACCTAAGTGCAGGAGCATCAGTAGCAGAATGGACAGTTAGAGTAAGTAATCTTGGAAATACAGATGATGCTTTTACAATAGATTGGAATGACGCAGGAATTCCAGCAGGCTGGAATTTAAATTTTGATGCTTCAGAATCTATGGTAACTGATTCAATTAGTTGGAATGGTTTTTATTCATTTGAAGTTGTCTTGAGTGTCCCTAGTGATGCATCAGCAGGAGATGTAGCTACATTTTCGATGAGTGCAGCCAGTAATGGAGATAATACACAGACAGCTACACAAGATTTCACTGCAACTGTAAATCAACATTATGGAGTTTCTTTATCTGTGGATTCAGAATCTAAAGAGAATGCACCAGGTCAAACTATTGATTTTATTTACAATATAACTAACACAGGTAATGGGCCGGATACTTTCAATTTATCAGTAGCAGGGCCAGCTGTTTGGAATCCAGCTTTAAGTGTAAATGATATTTCGGTTGGAGCTGTAAGTAGTGGTCAATTTACGTTAACAGTTACAATTCCTTCAGATAGAGATGCAGGAGCAAGTAGTGGTAACATTACAGTAACAGTTCTTTCATCAGATGGAGAATCATCTGCAAATAGTATAGTTTCAGTATCTACTATTCATGTTTATGATATTAAATTGAATTATGTTAGTGGTTCAGATGGTACTGTAAAGATTACTCAAGAAACTCAAATGCAGTTGAAATTGAATATTACAAATGATGGAAACGGAATAGATACATTGTCATTAGCTCTGACTAATGCTGCCCCAAGTTGGGCTGATTTGGGTCTAGAAACTATGCAAATCGGTCGTGACCAAACACAAACGATAACAATTACGTTGTCACCAGATGCCTCAGCACTTGCAGGACAAGATGGTTATTCCTTCCAAGTTCTAGTTACATCAGCAGATGGTACTGAGTGGACAAGTCCATCTTTTACAGTAGACATTGAAAAGAAGAACACTGAAGGTGAAGAAGGACCAGAAAAGGTAGTACTAGATGATGACGAAGATGATTCTTCTACACCTGGTTTTGGATTGTTTGCCTCATTGTTAGCCTTAACAACTTTGGTTGTTTTACGCAGAAGAGCTTAAAGTAAACAATCTAAGCGAGTATTCGCAATGAAAGAGAAACTAGATGAATGGTTTGCAGAGGATTTTGGTAAAGGCGATTTTACCAGTCAAGCAGTCGTTGATAACAAAACTTGTGAAGCTAGCATAACAGGTGGCCCAGGTATAATTTCAGGATTGAAGATTTGTAGTATTCTTTTAGAGAGCCACAACATCAATTTTAGTACTAATTACAAGGATGGTGATTTGATTGCTTCTTCATCTTTAATTCTTTCACTTAAAGGTAAATCTCATGATATTCTAGCAACAGAGCGTCTTTTGCTAAATATATTGTGCCATCTTAGTGGTATTTCTACACATACAAATAATATAGTAAAAATAGCTAAGAGGGTAAATCCAGATATACAAATATTAGCCACAAGAAAGACACTTCCTGGTTTGAGGGATTTGGAAAAACAGGCTGTAGTTCATGGTGGTGGGTCAACACATCGTATGCGCTTAGATGATGCAATACTGATTAAAGATAATCATCTTAAATTGTCAAAAAATATAAAGAAATCTGTCAATAATTCTAGGGAGAAATATCCTGATTTAATGCTTGAAGTAGAGGCAGATAATGAGGAACAAGCAATAGAAATAGCGAAATGTGGTGCAGATAGAGTGATGCTTGACAATTTTACACCTAAAGAAGCTGCAAGAACCATAAAGAAATTAAGACAGTTTTCAAATATAGAAATTGAAATATCAGGTGGAGTTACTATAGAAAATGTAGCAGATTATGCAGAAAATGCAGATTTCATAAGTTTAGGTAGTTTGACAATGTCATCAAAACCAGTGGATTATTCATTACATGTCATTTAGTATAAGAATTCTTTGTTTTGATCAGGATGACCCCAAAAAATGTACTGCTAAAAGGCTAGAAAGATTTAATCTTTCAGACAATCATTCTTCGTTTAGAACATTGCCTCCTATGGGCTTAGTTTTAGATCCCTTCTCAGAGAAAATTCTTAGTGAAGAGGATATTCCACTTGCAGAAGTTGGCGGAATAGTGGGAGTAGACTGTTCGTGGAATAAGGCATCAGAAACTTTTTCACAGTTGCGATTAATGGGATTAGAACCTCGGAGCTTACCATCAATAATTCCAGCTAATCCTGTAAATTCAGGTAAAGTTGGCAAATTAACTACTGCGGAAGCGATTGCATCTGCATTGTTAATTTGTAAGCAATATGCGCAAGCCGAAAAAGTAATGTCTATTTTCAAATGGGGTCCAGCTTTCATCAAGCTTAATTCTAATTTAGGTTTAGACTAAGTTCTATAAATACATCTAAACTAAGTTAACATGGATTCAGTAAATATGAGTGATGAAAATCCTACTTTTTGTTTTTCAGGAAAGAATCATAGAATGTTTATTGAAGGCCGAGGTTTTGATTTCGAGTCGTTTGAGGTCTACAATAATCGTACTGCGTCTTTGAATCTTACAAAATTAGATGATCCTTTATTCACTATTTTAGATTTTCAGGAGCCTCGAGTAATTTATGTAATTTCTAGAAAAGGCCATCAAGATTTAATTCTTCAAGGTTGTATTTTTAAATCAATTGATGGGAGTGAGAGTCAGATATCTTATTCTAAAATTCAGACTGAATCGTAAACCTTAATTTAGAGCATTCGAGATAGTATTTTGTGGAAATCGTAGACGTTGCAGTGATTGGTGGAGGGCCAGCAGGTTCATCAGCAGCTCGTGAAGCAGCTGAGCGTGGTTTATCAGTACTTTTGTTTGATTATGCCCATCCTAGAAGGAAAGCTTGTGGAGGAGGTTTGCCAGTTAAAGGAATTGAATGGATGGATGCCCCTGAAGAATCGATTGAATGTGAGATGTCTTCTATTTCTTTTACATATAATAAGACCAAATTAAAAATTCCTGTAAATAAGGGAAAACTAATTAGAAGAGATGATTGGGATTTCTATTTATTTAATAGAGCCAAAGAAGCAGGAGCCGGACATGTTATTGAGAGAGTTAAATCGTTAGAATTAGTAGATAATATTTGGCTAATTAATGGTAAATATAAATCAAAATATATAATCGGAGCAGATGGTGTGAATGGTTTCACTCGGAAACATTTCATGGAGAGAATACCTAGAGAACATCTTTTTGCAGCGGCAGGATATTATTTAGAAATAAAGCCTGATGAAAATGAGGTTGAATTTATCGTAGGGGCCTTGCCTGGTGAAGAAGGTTATTTGTGGGTATTTCCCAAAAACGATCATTACAATATAGGTTATTGTTATAACTCTGGAACTCCAGGTATGCGTGAAGCATTAGACAAGCTTCTTTCAGAGAGGTGGCCAGGGGAATTTGTTCGTAATGGTAAATGGAAATTAAAAGAAACTGGAGAAATTGTTGATTGTAAAAAATTTGGTTCAGTTATTCCTTCATATAATGATCCTAAATTATTTGACGAACCAGTTTCTGGAAAAAATTGGGTTCTTTGTGGCGATGCTGCAGGTCACGTAAATCCCATTCATGGCGAAGGGCTTAATCATTGTGCATTAGGGGGTAGACTTGCAGCTAAAGCAATTTCTAAGGGAGACCCAACTTTATTTGAACAATATTGGAGATCACATTATAGCAGAGATATGTATCGTGCAGCAAAGACTAAGCACAAGATTTACAAGCCATTTTTTATGAAAATTGGTTTTGCGTTAGGAAAAACACCTGCACTTTTTGGTATGCTAGCTACTTTAACAAGAGGAGAATATGAAGGAAAAGCTACAACTAATTTTTGGTTTAAACTTCCTTTTGCATTAGTACAGGCTCTTTTTGGTTTTAAGCACAAAGAAATTAAAGCATTGAATTGATTTTTTGGATTAGCTTTATTAAACCCTTTGGCTCGGAGCGTTCTCTGAGGACTCAGGTATCATGAAAATACCACGAAAAGTTAAGATGTATAGCCCTTATGCAAAAAAGCATACACTTCATGAAATTGAAGTTGTTAAGAAGAAGAGAGCTTCTGAATTGGCAAGAGGGCAAAGGAAGTTTAGAAGTGTAACATCAGGATATGGTGGTTTTCCTAGACCTAAACCAGAAGGGCGTGAAAAACCCACAAAGAGAGTTTATGTTAGGTATAGATGCACTGAGACTGGTAAAGCACATCACAAGAAAAATTTTAGATCTAAGAAGTTCGAGTTAACGGAGTAAAAAATGGCAAAGAGTAAATTCTTGAAAGTTAAGAGCCCTGACAGCGATTACACTGTAGTCATCTTTGATAAGTGTGATACTGTAGTAAAAGATCCAGTAACTGGTTCAACAATAGCACTTCCTACAGGCGGTAAAGCGAAGATTCTTGGTGAAATATTAGAGGAGCTTGAGTGAGTCCTTCGGACGTACCTGAAGATGGCGATTATATTATTGGACGTGTCATAGAAGTAAAAGATTTTGGCGCTACCTTAGATTTACTTGAATATCCAGATCAGAAAGCTTTTGTTCATATATCAGAAGTAGCTTCAGGTTGGGTAAAATATATACGAGATTTTATTCGTGAAGGGCAAATGGTCGTTGCTAAAGTTACGAAGGTTAAGAAAGGCAGTAAGATAATAGATGCCTCGTTAAGGCAAGTTTCAGGACATAGAAAGAAAGAAAAAATAAGAGAATGGAAAAATGAGCAACGTGCTTCAAAATTACTTGAGCTTGTTGCGAATAATATCAAAGCAGATTATGACAATTTCCGCAAAGAAGTGAGGGATGATTTGATAAATAATTATGGAAATTTATATTCCGCTTTTGAAGAATCAGTTGTTAATGGGGATGATTTCAAAAAGTCTTGGAAAGGTCCATGGGTTTCTGAATTTATCAAAGTAGGTATTGAAAATGTTACCCCACCGTATGTTACGATAGGCGGTATGCTTAATTTAACTTCAGAGAAAGAAGATGGAGTAGAGGGTATCAAAAATTCACTTATGAGTCCAGAGGCAATTCATGAAGATAGTAAATTAACTATAACTTCAGATGGAGCGCCAAAGTATAGAATATTAGTCAAGGCTCCAAATTATAAACAAGCAGAAGAAGAATTGAAGTCTGCAGTAGATTTAGTTTTAAACATCCTCAAGAAAGAGGGCGGTATCGGATCTTTTGAGAGAGTTTAATGCGTTCTTCCATTTCTCATTGCAAAAAATGTAATACATTTACATTACAAACCTCATGCACTAAGTGCAGTGGTAAAACATCTAATCCTTTACCTCCTAAATTTTCTCCTGAGGATAAATATGGTAAGTATAGAAGAATGTTAAAGGAGAAATTTAATTGAGTTTTACTGAGATTATAAAGATTGAAGATGTTAAATTAAAAGATGCAATTCTTCTTGAGGGTTTACCAGGCGTAGGAAATGTTGGTAAATTAGCAGCAATGCATTTAATAGAAGAATTAAAAGCTAAGAAATGTATGGAGATATACTCCTCACATTTCCCTCCTCAAGTTTTGATTGATGACGCTGGCGTCGTAAAATTAGTTAATAATGAGCTTTATTATCATAAGGGTAAAGGAAAAAATAGAGATTTGTTATTTTTAGTTGGAGAATACCAAGGTATGGATTCATCAGGTCAGTATGAGCTATGTAATCAATTAATTTCACTAGCTAAGGATATGGGCGTTACAAGTATTTACACATTAGGAGGTTATGGCTTAGGCAAATTAGTTCCAGAACCTAGGGTACTTGGTGCAGCTACTTCCGAAAAAGTGGTCGAGTGTTTTAAATCTGCAGATATTGAATTCATCGATGGAGAGCCAGGAGCAGGTATTGTTGGAGCCTCAGGCTTATTATTAGGATTAGGTAAACTCCAGGGAATTGAAGGCGGTTGTTTGATGGGGGAAACAAGCGGCTATATGGTGGATCCTAAGTCTGCAAGTGTAGTATTAAAATCACTTCAAAAATTATTAAATATAAAAATAGATTTAGAAGAATTGGAAAAAAGAGCCAAACAAGTAGATAATATTACAAATCAATTAAAAGAGAATGAGTCTGAAGTTGAAGATAAAGTAGATGTTAATTATATTGGTTAAAGTGAACTTCTAGATTGCAAATTAAACATTACAAGTCCATTTTTAGCATCAATCCCTGCAACTTCTTGATAATCATACCCTAAGGATTCACTTTCTCCATTTTTATCTAAGAAATAGGCATAGCTTCCAGCAGTATCTACATCTATGTTATTTGAATAATCATTAAAGTCTAAGTTTCCAGAATTCAAATCTCCAAGAATAGATAGCAAATCTAAATTTCCAAAGTCCAATATGGAGGACGGGGACGACAAACTTTGTTTTGAGATTAGATTTTGTCCAAGAATTAGAGTAGTTTTTTCATAATTAACATTGTTAGTATCTTTGTCAATTGACCAGTCAGCTATTCCTTCAAACCCAGTCATAAGACTTTCAGCAGAACAAAGAGTTAGTGGAGATTTTATTTCTTCCATTTTTAGGATGGGATTGTTCACTTCATTTTCATTTCCAGTAATTGATGTTGAATTGTAACTTATAGTCCATCCATCTATTTTTCTGGATTCTTCATCATTATGGGCCATTGTAAAATTCCATTTCGCTTCCGTTGTAGTGTTATACTTTGCTTCAATAACAAATGCATATTCATCATTGCTTGAGGAAATTGATTTTGCTTCTTGATCTTTAATATAAATGTCAAAGGAAGAAATATTTTCTTTAGCAGCACTTATTCCTGTTTGCAAGCTAAAATCTTGATTTAGTTGAGAGTTCTCATTACAAGCGGTGCCAAAAGCTGGAGCTCCATTATCCCATTCTAAGAATTCACCTTGACGGTTATCGGAGGATGAATCATATCCCTTAGT
The DNA here is from genome assembly GCA_964626865.1 of uncultured archaeon. Lineage (GTDB taxonomy): Archaea > Thermoplasmatota > Poseidoniia > MGIII > CG-Epi1 > CG-Epi1. Next base: position 15,106 of record CAZVIT010000015.1, read on the forward strand.
TGGGATTGGTTCAGATCCTTTAAAAATATCTTTAGCGATTGCAGTATATCTTAGATCGATAGAATATAATTGAGAACCGGGAGATTTTGCTTGAGAATCTATATAAAGTTCAAATTTTAAAGGTAGACTGCTAATTTCAGACATATAAAGTTTTAACATATAACTATAATCATATTCATATCCTAATCCTAATTCAGACTGGTGTGATGTTTGTATTACCATAATCACAGTATCATATCCTTTTATTTTTTCTCCGCTGACTACTTTAGTATTTAATTGAATTCCTCCTTCATTTAAAACACCTTTATCTCCCACGGACAATGTTTTTCCAATATATGAGTCTCCGTGTGGCAGAATTCCATTCTTATGTTCACGTGGAATCCAATCAGTAGCACTTTGCCATGCCCATTTCTGCCCAAGTCCTGAGATTTTTGCAGTAGAGGTATTAGAAATTATATCCGATCTTATTATTTTTAAGGCCCCACTATCAATATATTGTTCTTGTGTACTGACTATTTTTGAATTTTCTAGGATCAGAGGTTCAGATCCTTCTTCAGTAATAGTTCCATCTACATCATCAAGATTTTGTTCAATATATTTTTTGAAAACTGAACTTTTTGTTTCTCCATATCCATTCTTAATTACATGTTCTGGCCTGTCAATACCAAGACTTAGGTCGCCATTAAAATTTATATCTAGATTATTTATTACTACATCATTTTCGAAAATCCCAAAAGGAATAGGTATATCGAGATTACTGTCAAAAGTTACAAAACCATTTACATCATAGTTAATTTGTTCATTATATTTTTCATTAGGAACCGTAATATTTTTAATATTTTCATTTAGGAGAACAAAGAGAGTTCCTGTTAGTAGAAGAATAACGATAGTTCCCACAACAACTATTGTTTTTAAATTCAAGTCTCCAACATCTTCAGCTAAGGGGATTGCCCAATCCTCATTTTCTTCTTTAGTTTCTTTGGGCGATTCTAGATTTATTTCTTCATTATTTTTTTCTGGAGCAGTTTCAGATAAATCTAAAATTGATTTTTCTTCTTCAATACTTGAGGTAGAACTACCTTCTTCCTTTCCAGTATCCCAAAGGCTGTCTTCCGACTTCACAGAGCTTAGGCATCGCCATTCTATTTTAGACTAATGCTGATTAAATTAGGATTTAATTATTGCAACTAGGAAAATAATAATACCTATTATTCCACCTAGCATTCCACCTATGAATGCGAGGATAGAGTTCATGAATACAACATCATCATATGCCATAGAAGTTACATAGTATGCTAAAGCAGCACCAATGATTAGGAAAACAAATCCTACACTTCTGGTTTTGCTACTACCATAATAAGAGATTAGCATCCCCATTAATAGCATAGATAATGCAGCACCAACAATAAGCATAGATATTGCAATTTCAGAGGTTTCAGCCATTTATTCCTCCTCCTCGCTTGAATCGTTTGATTCAGCATTTAATTCTTTTTCCAATTTTTTGAGTTCTTCATCTAAATC
>CAZVIT010000016.1:0-16596 GCA_964626865.1 uncultured archaeon
TAACACTTACAGTTGTTGACAATGATGGAGGAATCAGTACAAGCATACCACAGTTCATATCTGTCACTGCTAAAACTAATACCGGTGGGAGCGGTGAAGGAATTACTACTCTTTTAATCGGTGGAGGAATAGCTGGAATTTTAGCATTAGGTGCTATTGTTGGGATGAAATACTTCAGAAGTGAAGATGAGGAAGAAGATTTCTTTGATTTTGAAGAAATGGGACCTACAAATTTGACTTGTCCAAGTTGCTCAGGCCTAATTACAATAAATACAGAACAAAGACCAATACAAGTGGGCTGTCCAATGTGTCAAAGTCAATTTATTATTAGAGAATAAGCTAAGTTTCTATTCCAACTGCATCGCTTATAGATTCAAGACCCTCGCTAGCAACACGTTTCTTCAGACCTTTAACTATGCTTTTTGCTATCCCTGGGCCTTCGAATACCAAACCAGTATAGAGCTGAACAATTGAAGCTCCAGCTGTAATTTTTTCCCAGGCATCATCTGCTGTAAATATTCCACCAACTCCAATTATTGGAATTTTGCCTTTTGTTAATTTGTAAATTTTACGTATCATCTCGGTACTTTTATCATTAAGAGGAGCTCCACTTAATCCTCCAATTTCCTTGTATATTTTTTCAGAGGATGTATGTCTTGTTTCAGGCCTATCTACTGTTGTGTTAGTTGCCACTATTCCTGAAAGCTTATGTTTCTTTACCAATTTCACTATATCTTCTAAAAAACCATCATCCAACTCAGGAGCTATCTTGACTAAAAGGGGCTTTTCTGTGCTATTATCTCCTGCAGAACATTCTTTGTTTATTTCACAACATTTCTTTATTACAGATTCTAAATTTTTAGATTCTTGAAGATCTCTAAGTCCTGGTGTGTTTGGTGAACTCACGTTTATTACAAAGAAGTCAGCGTGCTTCCATAATATCTTAATTGAACCTGAATAATCTGAAGGTGCATCTTCTAAGGGAGTTACCTTAGATTTTCCTAAATTTATACCTACTGGGGAATCTGGCCAAAGTCCTTTGTCTTTCCAAAACTGCAATTGTTTTTGAAGCGCTTGTGCACCTATGTTGTTGAAACCCATTCTATTGATTAATGCCTTATCTTTGCTCGCTCTAAACATTCTAGGTTTCGGGTTTCCTGGCTGTTCATGAAGTGTTACTCCTCCTATTTCACAAAAACCATACCCTATTGATTGCCATGAAGGAACTGCTGCACCATTTTTATCCATACCGGCTGCAACTCCAACAGGATTTGTAAAATCAAGATTAAACAATTTTACTGGAAGTTCTGGTGAACGATAAAGAGTTCCAAGCATAGATAGCGAAAATCTTGAGCGAGACATCCTTGATAATACCGATAATATTCGTGAATGTGCCTTTTCAGAATCCTGCAAAAAGACTGCCGGCCTCAAAAAAGTTCTGTATAGAAGACTCATCTAAAAAACAAGTCGATAACTGGTTAGATATAAGGTTAATGGAACTATCACTCTAACTCCTCCTCTGCTTTAGCTATAGTCGTTACAACTCCAATAACTCCTAAAAACAACAATCCCAAGCCCAAAAATAATAATGAAAATGAAGAATCTGCCGAATAAACCCAATATAGTATCAACAGCAGACCTACCTTAAAACTCAATGCTGAAGATATCTGTCTAATCAAAAGAGTCATGCTATCCCAGTATAGTTGGCCTTAAAACCAGACCTCCATAGTTCCATAACATGAGTATTAGTTTAACTGTAATAATTCCTACATTAAATGAGGGAGAATCTATTGGTCCAACTATAGATCAAATACCTAGAGATTTACCGTGGTTGGATGTTAAAGTTTTAATTGTTGATGGAAATTCTACTGATAATACTGCAGAAGAAGCTGAAAAAAGAGGAGCTATCGTTCATAATGAACCTAGAAAAGGATATGGAAGAGCATACAAAACTGGGTTTAGTTTAGTTGATACTGACTATATTGCAACTATTGATGGAGATACAACCTATCCTGCAGATAAAATTCCACATGTCTTAGCATTTCTAATAAATAATAATTTAGACTTTGTAACATGTAATAGACTCGATAGAATGGACTCCGATGCAATGTCTGTAACTCATAAGATTGGGAACTGGGGACTAACTTTTGGAACTAATCTATTCCATGGTATCAACATAAAGGATTCACAAAGTGGAATGTGGGTATTCAAGAAAGAAGTTATATCAAAAGTTAATTTGACAAGTGATGGGATGCCACTCTCTGAAGAATTTAAAATTGAAGCTTTCAAAAGAGGGCTAAGAGCTGTAGAAATTCCTGTACCTTTCCATGCACGAGTAGGTGAAGTTAAACTAAATACATGGGAAGATGGAATATGGAATCTTTGGTTTTTAGTTACTAAAATGAAAGATTTTTGATGATTTGCTTAATTAATCTGAACAAGTACCGTCTGATTTAGTCGCACAAATATGGAACCATTTCCAACTACTTTGGCCTTGTTTTACCGCGGTATCTGAACCTAAATCATTCACAAACTCGATAACTATTGCATAATCTCCACTACTACCATAAAACTCAGAAGTATCGAATATAAATGGATTGAAATTCTCTCCTTCTTCTGTAGTGCCTGATTCATAAATTATCGACATTTGATCTTGAAAATATGAGAATTGAATAGTTTCCACGATTTCAATTTCACGATCTCCATCTGAATCCCAGTAATCCTCTTCTTCCCCTTCTTCAAATAATTCCTCTGCAAAATATATTGTAATAGTACCTGTAACTGATGGAATAATTATAGTAGGAATATCTAAATTTGAATCTGGATTATCTATTACTTCACTATAAAAATACATATTAGTAATAACACCATCATCCCGATCCAAAGGTTTGCTTCCATCGAATTCAATCAAATCTGCAACTGCACTTTCTGAGAATTTATTAAGTATAACCGAATCTGTCGCCTTCTGGCTTCCTAATTCTACTTTCACATTGTACTTACCATTCATTTTAAACAAATCTGAGTAAGCAATTGATACTGAACCTCGACCATCATCATCTAAATCAAAAGAACCTGAAAATGCCGAAATTACTCCTCCAGAATAATCAACTGAATTAGGGACATTAGTGATTGTATAGTCTCCTTCCTTAGCTAATTTACCAAATGCTGGAGATGTTGCTAAGATATTAAATGTAAAGGTATTATCATTTGCATCTTTACCCTCATTAACATCTATTAAAACAGAGATACTACCTGCTCCGCTATAGAAACCAAAATTCGTAAATATAGTTGACGATAAAATAATTAGCAATACTATTCCTACAGCACCAGCCAATTTCATCTTTGTAGCTAGTTCCATATCTAAAATTGAGAAGGACTCGGAATCATCATAATCATCATCCCAATCTTCACCATCATCCCAATCTTCTTCAGATTGCATAATAACCATTCTGAAACTTACTTCTTAAAGGCTTTCCATGGAAAATTAAACTTAGTTTATTAAATCTGGAACTGTGCCTTTCTTGCCTGTCATCAAACTAAGAATATCATGCTTCAACACACCTTTAGCAATCAAAGCCAGAACTTTATTCTTGATTTTTGAAGCTGGCATAGACCCAACAAACATGTGTGTAAAGAATTCTTTTGTTTCCTCATCTAAAGCTGCATACTTAATCAAGCTATTTGGCATAACCATTAGGAGGTTCCAACCAACCTTTAACCATTCTAAATCATCACCCCATTTGGAACTCCAAGCTCTATGGTAATGCATCAAATCCTGTTTCTGGAATTTTCCTTCAGAGAACAATATGTCCAATGATTCTGCAGCTAATCTACCTGAATCTAATGCATAATAAATACCTTCACCAGATAAAGGAGATACAAATCCTCCAGCATCTCCCACAACCATCATTCTATCACCAACTGTACAGTGCATCCCCATGCCTACGGGAATATTAGCTCCTGAGATCATTTTTCTTTCAACCACAATATCCTTTGGGAACCACCCTTGTTCCTTCAAAGTTTCCACATAATCAAGCAAATATTTTCTTTCACTCCATCCTTTCTTCTCTCTTTTTAATTTCTTAATAATATTTCTTGGGCAGCCTATTCCTACATTGAGAACAGTATCCTTTGAGAAGGACCAACCATAACCGTCTAACCCATCATATTTGATGTGAGCCATAGAAATTCTTTCTTCACCATAAACACGATCCATAAATTCACGGCCTACTTCTACTTCAAAATATAGTGCCATTGCAATATCTTCATCTCTCCAATTCATAGGCATGTTTTCTATATCTCTAATTCTCTTCGAAACCAAATCATAAGAACCTCCAGCACCTATAATCACCTCGCCACTAATTTCTTCTCCATTACGCAATTTAACAACTACTTTTTCCTCAGAAACTTCAAAATCTTTGACAGCTATGCCTTCAATTAAAGTAGCTCCTTCTGCAACTGCATATTCTACTAATTTATTATCAAATTGAAGCCTACGGATATTATAAAAGAAAGGTTTCTCACTAACGTAATCTACTGGTAAAAATTCTGGCCCGTATACAATCCCTCTTAAACATTTTGATTCCAAAAAATCATCCCAATTAGAAATTATATGTTCAAATTCTTCAATATGTACACAAAGACCTCCCCCACACGCTTTTTCTCTAGGAAATTTAGCTCTATCAACTAAAGCTACACTTTTACCCTGTTTAGCCAAATAATATGCTGCTGTAGCTCCGGAAGGGCCAGCCCCTGCAACTACAACATCGTAATGTTTCAAACTTGGCCTTGCTTCCTGAATCGTGTTACGTAGCCAGTAATTCTATTTCTCATAGTTAAACTTTCTACGTCAGTTAGCTCCTCAACAACTGATTTATTATGATCAAAATCTTCATTAAATCTATCTGAATAATTTCTTACTAATTCAATAGCAACACGTTTGATGTAAGTCGGTCTTACTCTACCCATATAGTCCGATTCAATTTTGGGGCCTATTTATAATCTATTATTGAATAACTTCCAAAAACGACACAAAACAATTATATCAATGCTCTATAGAAGGTTGTGCTTAACGAAGCTTCAAGACTCCCCGGATTGACGGTTTATACTCGTAAAGGAATGAGATTAGGTGTAGTTCACGATGTACTTTTAGACACTACACAAAGAATTGTTTCAGCCTTACTAATTACTGGAACAACTCCTGATTTAGTAAAAGATGGATCTAATGTAATCATTCCGTATAGATGGGTACAAGATTTGGATGACGTTGTAATTTTAAGATATTTCCCGGACAAAATTGACTTTACTGAAAATTCTGAAAAAACTGAATTTGAATTTGAAGACGATGATGGCTTTTATGATGATTAAAAAAGCATTATTTTTTTAAATACCTAACTAAAATAAATTAAGTGAAGCCCCGTAGTGTAGTGGTCCATCATTTGAGACTCTGGATCTTGAGACCCAGGTTCGAATCCTGGCGGGGCTACCACTAATTACACCCCCTGCATACGACAAATGTGGATATTTGGACAGTTATATTTGCAATTCTGCTGATTATTGCATCATTTTGTGGCTGGCTAGTGTGGGTGTCAAGATTTGTCTGGGAAAGTAAGGATTTAGCCGTAAAATATGCTGCTATTGCAGGAGCTGCTACATTAGGTGTTATGATTATAGGAATGGAAAAATTATGAAAGAAAACTTGCTTTCCTATAAACCAAATAAAATAAAAAATGATGACGTTAAATATATTTACGAGGATGACAGGATAGTTATTATTTATCCAAAAAAGTTCGGAAGAATTGAAAAATGGGTCAAAAATAAAATAGGCGGCACAGAAGAAATAAGAAGACCTCTAGATAAATTTACTACATTTATTTGGGAAAAATGTGACGGAAATAATAATATTGCACAAATTATTAGTAAATTTGATAAAGAATTTGGAGAGGAAGTAACTCCTGCTGATGTGAGAGTGCAAAAATTCATTAAACAACTTTTGGAGTTAAATTTAGTTAGCCTAAATCCCTAACATTATTATTATATTATGGCTCACAAGACCGAATATACTAATGTCTGAGATAAAATTTGATTGGGAATCAGGAATAGACGAAGTCTGCTCTAAATTAAAGGATAAAAAATTAATTGGAATTCAAATTCCAGACGGGCTAAAAGTAAAATCTCACACCATTACTAAGAAAGTTAAAGAATTGACTGGTGCAAACGTAATTTTATGGGGTGAACCGACATATGGTGCATGTGATTTAGCAGATAGACCCTTAGAAGAAGTCGGAGCTGATGCACTTATTCATATGGGACACATGCCAATGCCATATCATTCTGAATTTTATGCAATTCCTACTTATTTTGTACCAGTAAGACATACTGGTAAACTTAATCTTAATAAAAACAGTATAAAAGAAATACAAGAAATGCTCCCATCTAAAATTGGAATTGTAACTACTGCACAACATTTACACATGATAGACGAAGCCACTGAAAAATTAGAAAATATAGGCTTTGATGCTAGCGTAACCAAAGGTGGACCTAGATTAGCTGCTGCAGGTCAATTATTAGGTTGTAATTCTTCATCTGCAAGAAGATTGAAAGTTGACGGATATTTGTACATAGGAACTGGACTATTTCATCCATTAACTGTAGCTTTGTCTACTGGAAAAAGAGTAGCATGTATAGATCCACATACTGGCAAGGTAACTGAAGCTGACCCTAAACCTTTCTTAAAACAAAGATATGCTGCTATTTCGATTGCAAAAGATGCTCAGAGATGGGCTGTACTTTTCTCAAATCAAATTGGCCAAAAAAGAATTGAACTTGCTGAAAGAATGTCTGATGCTTTAGAAGATGCTGGAAAAGAAGTCATAATGATTGGAAGTATACATCAATCACATAATCAATTGCTAGGAATGGGCATAGTTGCTGCTGTAATTACTGGATGTCCAAGATTATCTATAGAATATGGACCTACATGGCCCATGCCTCTTCTTACAGTCCCTGAAACTCAAATTGTACTTGGAAGAATAAAGCCTGATCCCTATCCATTTGATGAATTTGCCTAAAGCTTAATATCTTAAACTTGCTCGGCCTCGACAGATAACGTGACTAACTTAGAAATTGAAAATGTCATTGTCGCATCCCACTTAGGAAAAGATGTTGAATTAATTAAATTAGCAACTGAATTACCTAATGCAAGATACTCTAGCTCAGGTAATCCTTCAGTAATTATAGAATTAGATAGAACTAACCCCAAATTTATTGGACACAAACGCTTGAAAGCTGCTGGTGTTTTATTTGGTAATGGAAAAGTACTAGTCACTGGAATTGCCTCACTACAAGAAGGAAAAGATATAATTGCTAAATTAAAGAATTCAATTAGAAATATTGATCCTAAAATAAGTACAAAGAGAGCAACTAAAATTGAAAATATGGTAACCAGAATGAACTGTAGAAAAAAACTAGACTTACAAACCATTTCAAATGCCATTCCTGGTTCAGAATATGATCCATTGAGATTTCAAGGCCTCATTATACGTGTAGATGACCCGTTGGCTAGCTTTATCCTTTTTGAATCTGGAATTGCAATTATAACAGATATAGTAAGTGAAGCAAAAGCAAAAAAAGCTTTTAAAGAATTGAACAACCTTATTGAAGCTATTATATTATCGTGAACGAAAGAAAGCTTTCTAAGATTAGTGCGGCCCTTGAAGAATCTGTAAAAAAGGAGTGTAAAAATGATGTCACTATTTCCTTCTCAGGAGGTATTGATTCTACTCTTGTTGCATTATTAGCAAAAAAATATAAGAATGTTGAACTAATTGCAGTTGGTGTAAAAAATTCATATGATATAGAAGCTGCTAAATCGGCTGCAAAACTTATCAATTTAGACTTAACTGTAAAAGAAATAAGCGATGATGATCTTGTATCTGAAGCCTTGATTTTGCAAAAAAAACTTAATCTAACTCAATTTGAGGTTGAATTTATGCTACCATTCTGGATAGCTGCTAAAAATGCTAAAAATCCAATATTTATGTGTGGCCAAGGTGCAGATGAAGTATTTGGAGGATATGCCCGTTTTCGTGAATCTAAAAACAATTATAACTTAGAAAAAGAAATAAAAACATTATTAGAAATAATTCCAAAAAGAGAAGAGAAAATAGCTGAAATATTTGAGCTTAAACTTTCATGCCCCTACTTGTCAAAAGAGGTAATAGAAGCATCTAAATTATATTCTCAAGAAGAGCATGTTGGTCTGAAAGGCAAGGAAAAACTGAGGGAGGCAGCCATAAAACTAGGCTTACCTAAAAAAATAGCTAATAGAAAAAAAAAGGCTGCACAATATGGTAGTGGAAGTCAAAAAGTTTTGAAAAAGAAAATCAAATGCGAAATAAGATTTGAATTAAAATTCGAAACAAATAAAATTGCTGAATCAATTAAAAAAGCAACGGATCCTGAAAATGAAGGATGGGTCGAAAGTATTGTTGAAAAAAAAATTATGAAAGCTAAAGTTAAAGCTACAAATGTGGGAAGTCTAAAAGAAGCTGCCGAAGATTTTATGGCCTGTGTCTCTGTAGCTGAAAATATTTTGAAAAAGTAATAAAAGGCAACTCTATTGCCACTAAATGAGTCAAACATTTACTCAAATGCTTGAAAAAGTGGAAGAATTTCATAATAAACATAATTTTGCTAGTGAAGAAAATAATGGACATGACATGGCTTATCGAATTCTTCTAACAATGGAAGAACTAGGCGAATTAGCTGAATGTTTTACAAAAGGAAAATCTAAGAATGAAAAGGCTGAAGAATTAGCTGATCTCCTAATCCTAATTTTTGGACACGCCATAGCAATGGATGTAAATCTCGAAAAAGCTTTTAATAAAAAAATGGAAATTATAATGAAAAGACCTGCAATCAAAGGAGATTTTGGAATAAGAGTAACTGAATATAAAAAAAGAAATTCGGCAAATCCCTAAATATTGCGCCCTCTAGTGAAGAATGTGTCACTACCAAAAGATAATAAAGATTCAATACCAGAACCTACAAAGGGTTTAGAAGGAATTGTAGCTGCTGATACCACTCTAAGTTCTGTAAATGGTGAAAAAGGAATTTTAAGATACTGTGGATACAATATTGATGATTTAGCACTAAACACTACATTTGAAGAAATAATTTGCTTACTCTATGATACAGAACTACCCAATGGAGACCGTCTAAAGGATATGACTTCAAGAATTGGAAAAGCAAGAGTATTACCTGATGAAATTAAAAAAATGATTATTGAATTAGAAGGTAAAACTTCTCCAATGAGTACACTTCGAACCGTAGTTTCCGCACTAGGACATTATGAAAAGAATGTGCCTCTAAAAGAATTACCACCTAAAGCACTGAGATTAGTTGGCCAAATAGCCACAGCAGTAGCTATGATTGACAGATTAAGGAAAAAATTACCTGTTATTGATGCAGATCCAACTAAAAGTCATTCTGAAGACTTCCTCAGAATGCTAACTGGAAAAGACCCCTCTAAAACTGAAACACAGGCCTTAGATTTATACCTAATATTATTAGCTGATCATGGATTTAATGCATCTACATTTTCTGCAAGAGTCACTGCAGGTACATTAGCAAACTTACATTCCGCCATCACCTCAGCTGTTGGAACCCTAAGTGGGCCTTTACATGGTGGTGCAAATGAAAAAGCTATGGAAATGATAATTGAAGTAGGTAATGTAGATAATGCTGCTGAATTTATTGAGAATGCACTCAATACAAAACAAAAGATAATGGGTTTCGGGCACCGAGTTTACAAAGTAGATGATGCAAGAAAGCCTCATTTGAAAGAAATGGCTAGAAAACTGTGGGAAGAAAAGGGAGATATGGTATTATTCAACGTTTCTGAAGAAATTGAAAAACAGGTGAAAAATAGGAAAAATATCATAACTAATGTTGATTTCTATTCAGCTCCTTTACTTTATGGATTAAATATTCCTACTGATTTATTCACACCACTCTTTGCAATGTCTCGTGTTGCTGGATGGACTGCACATGTTCTTGAGCAATATAGAAATAATCGTCTAATCCGACCGCGTGCAAGATATGTCGGCCCCATTGATAGAACATTTAAGCCCATTGATCAAAGATAAATATTAAAAGTATATACTTTACAACATGTTGATGACTTCTATTGACAAAGCCAGAAATGCACTCAAAAATGGAAGTATTATTATTTATCCTACAGATACTGTCTGGGGAATAGGATGTGATCCTTTTAATCAAGAATCTGTAGATAATTTATTTAGAATAAAAGGTAAAAAAGAAGAAGGATTAAGTGTTTTAATAAACAATAAAGAATTGGTTACAAAATATTGTTTAATTACTGAAAAGAACAAGAAGATAATAGAAAAAATATTTCCTGGACCTGTAACTATAATCCTAAAGTCAAAAGTTAAATTTGCTAAAGGAGTCACAAGAGATGGAAATGTAGCCATAAGAATTCCAAATAATAAAACCTCAAAATCACTTGCTAAAGAAAATCCAATAATTACCACAAGCGCAAATATACATGGTAAAAATGTTGTAAAAAACATCAGTGAAGCAAAAGAATTATTTGGCAATTCCTGTATTTATTTAGACGGGGAAATACCTGTAGGTGTTGAATCTACAATTATAGATTTAACGGAAAATACTCCTAGGATAGTTCGCATTGGTGCTTTATACGGCAGCATATTAGAGGATATAATTGGCAATTGAAAAATTAGAAAAATGGAAAGAGGCTGGAAAACTAGCACATAATGCTTTACATTATGGTAAAGAATTAATTCAAGAAAAAAAATCTATGCTAAATGTAACCGAGAAAATAGAAAAATATGTTTTTGATAATGGAGGGAGACTAGCGTTCCCTACCAACCTTGCAATCAATAATGTTGGAGCTCATTGGACTCCTTCAAGCAAAACAACGGACAAATTTAAAAAAGGTGATTTGGTAAAATTAGATGTCGGCGTTCATATTGACGGATATATCGGAGATAACGCTTTAACTGTAGAAATTGGAACTAATAAATATAACAAAATGATTGATACTTCTAGAGAGGCTCTTAATGCTGCAATTGAAGTAGCTGGACCTGGAATTAATGTGGGTATGATAGGATATGCCGTACAAACTACAATAGAGAATCATGGATACAAACCTATTGCAAATTTAACTGGACATGGAATTAAAAGATACAACCTACATAGCGGAATTTCAATTCCTAATGTAAAAGAAAATGGAGGATCTATCTTGAAAGCTGGGGATATCATTGCAATTGAACCTTTTGTAACTGATGGAGCAGGACGTGTTGGTGGAAAACGTAATTCTAATATTTATCATGTAAGACAAATACGCAATATCAAAGATGAAAAAGCTGCAAAAATGATTGATGAAATACAACGTAGATACAAAGGACTACCCTTTGCTGAAAGATGGTTACATCAAATTCAAAATGAACATGCAACTAATAGTTTGACTAAATTAATGCGTGCTGGAATTATTTCATATTTTCCTGTTTTAGATGAGCTTGGAAAGGGAATGGTTGCTCAGTCTGAACATACTATATTAATAACAAATTCAGGCTCTGAGGTCCTTACAAATTGAAAGATTCTGAAGCTTTTAGTCGATTAGAAGGTGTAATAAAATCACCTATGCTACAATTGAATATATTAGCTGTAATTACTGGAGCAAGTGCAGCAATTCTTACTTGGATTTTTATATCTATGACTGGACTTATACAAAATTGGTTTTATGGAGATTCTCTAGTCCATAATAATTTTTTAGATTCTGATAAGCCATGGCTGATAATTTTCATCCCTGCACTTGGGGGACTTATTGCCGGATTTATAATTGAATATTGGTCAAAAGAAGCAAAAGGAGTAGGTGTACCACTTGTTATGGAATCTGTAGCTTTCAAACAAGCGAGATTAAGTGCAAAACAAGGTGTAGCGAAATGCGTTGCTGCCGTTACAAGTGTAGGTACTGGAATGTCTCTGGGTCGTGTGGGACCAATGGTAGTTGTATCATCAACATTAGCATCAGAAATAGGTCAAAGAACAGGGAAAACAGTTGATGAAACAAGAACAATTGTAGGCTGTGGAGCTGCTGCTGCAATTACTACTGCATTTAATGCCCCTCTTGGAGGTGTATTATTTGCAATAGAACTTATTTTAGCTGAATTAAAAACTAAATCATTCATTCCAATAGTCGTAGCTGCAGTAATAGCTACTACTGTTGGCAGAAGTTTAACTGGTGACGTAGCTGCATTTGATAGCATTCCACAATATAAATTAGGTTCAGCCATCGAATACCCATTTTACATTATTCTTGGAATATTAACTGGATTAGCTGCATCTATATTCATAAAGTCCTTGAATTTTGTTGAAATTGAATTTGAAAGATTGAAAATAATTCCTGTCCCTCTAAAAACCTGTCTTGGAGGATTATTTGTAGGTGCTATTGCCCTTTCATTCCCTCATATTTTGGGAAATGGATTCGACGTTACTGCGGATTTAATCTCATTAGACAGTAATGAAGATGGAAGTATAATAGTTGGAGAAAATCTTACAAATGATAAAAACAGTGAATCTATAATTGATGATCTACTAATTTTTATATTCTCAATTATGGCTTTGAAAATAATAGCAACTTCCATATCTATAGGATCTGGAGGATCTGGGGGGATTTTCACTCCTAGTTTGTTTATTGGAGCTGCAATTGGAGCTGGAATGGGGTTATTCATGAATGATTTAGGCATAATTACCCATCCTGGAGCATTTGCTCTAGTAGGAATGGCTGCCTTTGTTGCATCAACAACAAGAGCAACATTAACTGCAATTGTTTTACTTTTTGAAATGACTGCTACATATGAGATTATTTTACCTCTTATGCTTTCCTGTGTAGTCGCTGATGCAACATGTTATGTTCTCTCAAAAGAGTCTGCGTATACTTCTAAATTAGCCAGAATGGGGATTAACATTGATTTAGGGGCTGAACAAGATATTATGAGAATGATTACCGTTAAAGAAGCAATGAGTCATGAAGTAATAACTATTACTCCTGATAAACCACTTGAATTGGCCCTACAGATTATTGAAGATACTGGACATATGAGTTTACCTGTTGTTGATGAAAAAAACAACCTTTATGGAATCATAACTTGGACTGATATACATAATGCTGCAATTAAGCACGAGAGGCATCTAACAATCGATGATTACTGTGTAACTGATTTAATTACTGTCAATCCTAGGGACACTTTATCTGAAGCATTGGATTGCCTAGGTTCTAGAGAGATTAGTCATTTGCCTGTAGTAGATACTTCTAATAAAAAGAAATTAATAGGAATTATCACAAAAGGAGATATAATTAAAGCATATAATCGTCAGAGATTGACTCGTAAAAAAATGAGTAGAGATGAAAAATAGGACAGAAACAAGCTTTTAATTGAGAAGTATAGATACAACAAAATGTCGCCTGACGAAAATGAGGCTGAAATTAGACTTGGAGATGCAGATAATGGTGTGAAAGCCAAAAGCTCACCCTCGTTGACAAGCCTTTTTGAAAAGTTAGTCGAAATAGTAAAAAAATATTGGTGAAAATATGGCCTGGTTTGGTGGAAAAAAGAAAAAAGCAAAAAAGAACGCACCTGTACTTGAACCTGTAGGTAATTCTACAGCACAAGCTGTTCCCGCAGTTCAAGCTGTTCCCGCAGTTCAAGCTGCTCCAGCAGTTCAAGCTGCTCCAGCAGTACAACCTGTAGTAGAAGTAGCTCCTGTAGGTGTTGTAGCTGATACAAATATTTCAGTAACTACTGACACAAATCAAAGTAGTACCAATAATGAATGGTCAAAAAAAAGTAATAAACCGTTATTTGATATTCATAAAAAACTTGACTTCATGATGGACTCCAAAGGGAAAAGTTTAGAAGATAGATACAATGAAAGATTTGGAGATAAACTTCCTGAATCTGTAGCTGCTGATTCTGCAAGAAAAGAATATAATGAAAAGAAAGCTACACAAAAGAAAAAACCAAAGATCGTTTTCAAACAAAAATCACAATTGAAACTTACACCAAAGAAAGAAACGAAAAAAGAAGTTAAAAAAGAAAAAGTTGTCGACAAAGAAACTAAAGAAGATGATTCTCCAAAAGCAAAGAAACTAATGACAAAAACTGGAAGTGTAGTTAGCCGTAGTGCTGGTGCTATGAAGTCAAGTCTTGGAAGAGGAGCTGGAGCTGTTAAATCTGGATTTGGAAGAGGAGCTGGAGCTGTTAAATCTGGATTTGGAAGAGGAGCTGGAGCTGTTAAATCTGGATTTGGTAGAGGAACTTCTGCAATTAAAGGGCTTTTTAGTAGAAATAAAGATAAATCTGATTCAGAGAAAAAAGAATCAAATAATAAAAATTACAAGAAAATGAAAGTAGCTGAACTAAAGGCTGAGCTTAAAGAAAAAGGACTCTCAACGGCAGGCAAAAAAGCAGATTTAGTAAAACGATTAGAAGATTAGATATTTATTCATAAACTTCAAGAAATTCCCCACATAATGGGCAAGCTTTCCATTCACTTCTGACAGGTTCATTACATTTCCCACAATATTCTTGATCTTCTTCAGCTGAATCAAGTTTACCCTCTATCTCAGGGAAATTTTGATTAGCAAGAGGCACTTTTTCATCAATATTACTTAGCTTCACCCCATAACCCTCCTCTAATTCATCAAGGTTATTTGGTGATAGATTTCCAACTAATTCTTCAAGAATTTGATGTTCATTATCAATAATTTCTTTTGTTACTTGTCTAGTAGTTCCATCAACCTGCTCTTTTTCTTTAATTTCCTCAAGCGGAAATAATTTTGGTATAATTTTAAATTTCTTCGAAACTTTCTTCCCCCTTTTAGTCCCAGTAATTAAATCATATGAAAAAAACAGAAAACTTATCAAAACTATTGGAATTGAGGTTTCAATTGAAGAATCAAAAGGAATACTCTGTACAATATCCTCATTAAAATATTTATGAGGGAATAATAATAAAATAACACTCCATTTAAAAATCCAAAATAAAAATGACTTGTTTTTATTAGTTATAGTTACTATCAAAGAACACAAACTTAAAGCTGAAAATATAGAAAAAATAAGTAAACCACTATCCAAAGTATTTTCAATTCCAGTTATGATTTCGGACACGTTAAAGCAATATCTTGGCCAATAAAAAAATTACCTGTGAGTAATTATACTTACAATATCTCCATCTCGTACTTTATGATTTAATCCTACCGTTTGTCCTGGGAACTTTGCTGAGGGACCCCAAATTTGTGAATATCTAAATTTCCTGACAAAGTCACGATGTAATCTTTGACAAATCTCAGTTATTGTAGTACCTTTCCTGACTACCATGGGTTCTTCTAAATCTGCCTTCTCGCCCTGAGGTTTCATAAAAATAGATATAAACTGGAGGGATGAATAAATTTGTTCCTTCAATTTTTTAACGCCTACTCCTGAGGGTGCTGCAACCTCAATTGTTTTTACTGAACCACATAATCTCTTTATTTTCTTAATGTCTGAAGAAGTAACCATATCTACTTTACTTATCACATTAAATGAGGGAGTGTATACTCTAGTACCTGAAAGAATATCCACAACATCATCTATTGTTATTTTTTCCCTAAAAACTACTTGAGCATTAACAATCCCATACTCCCTAACTATAGATTTTATGGCTTCATCCTCCAACTCTTGCTCAGTTGTAGAAATAACTTCAATTCCACCAATTCCTGTTTTTGATATACTCCCGTTTGGCGGCCTGCTGTTCAAACGAACTCCTGAATCTGTCAATTCTTTCAAAATAACATGAGGGGCAGGCTCTAGTGCATCAATTATATGGATAATCAAGTCTGCTGAACGAATAACAGACAGTACTTCTTTACCGCGGCCGGCCCCTCTTGCTGCACCTTCAATCAATCCAGGTAAATCAAGTATTTGAATATTAGCATCTTTATATTTTAAAACTCCTGGAACTACATCTAAAGTCGTAAAAGCATATGATCCCGTTTCACTCTCTGCGTCTGTCAAACTGTTCAAAAGTGTAGATTTACCGACACTTGGGAGGCCTACAAGTGCAACTGTTGCATCTCCTGCCTTTCGAACACCGTAGCCACTGCCTTTAGGGCCTGAAGAACTAGCTACTACTTCTTCTCTTAACTGTGCTAATTTCGCTTTAAGCTTACCAACATGGTGCTGTGTCGCCTTGTTATACTTGGTATTGGCAATTTCTTCCTCAATTTCAGCTATCTTATCTGTAAGTGACACAAATCTTGAGAATTAGGGGGGATTAAACGCATTGAGTTGAGAAAACTATAAAATTAAGCTACTAATGAAAAATTATGGCATATCCACCAAATAGCAACGATTTGACTGATGCAAAAACCACAATTGTAAATATTTTGAAAATGGAAGGCTACAAATTAGACTCTGGAAGTTTGTTCTTAGCATTCAAAGATGCTGGTGGAGAAATGTCCCAATTTGCACCCTCTCTTGAAGAATTACAAGAAGAAAATATCATAAAATC
>CAZVIT010000017.1:0-16265 GCA_964626865.1 uncultured archaeon
GTTATCTACGAAAATGCCTTAAAAAAAGTTGATGTCTACTTTCTATGTTTAGATCTGAAGAAGAAAGCCTTCATTGTGTCTTTCCATATATCGGGATTTTCCCGTATTCTTCTAAGCGAATATGGATACCAGTCAGGACCATACGGAATGTAATATCTAACAGTGTAACCCTTTGAAATTAAGTTGTCCAAGGTTTTGTCAATTGGAACTCCAGATAAAGCTTGAAATTCACAATTATCTTTTGAATAATTATTATCTTCAAGCATTTTTACTATGCGCTCTATAATCCAAAGATCATGTGTTGCAAAGCAAGAATAAACATTATTTCTAATCATTTTTTCCGCACATTCAAGGTAATTAGTTCTTATTTTGTTATAATCCTGGAAGGCAATTTCTCTACTTTCTTTATATGCTCCTTTACATAATCTGATATTACTTCTAGGACTTTTCAGCAAATCTATATCTGAATTAGTTCTATGCATATATGCTTGTAAAACTGTTCCGCAATTTGAGTAATATTGCACAGCCCTCTTACACATTTTAATAGTTGGCTCAGTGACTTCAGAGTCTTCCATATCCATTCTTACGAATGTGTTGTAGGTCTTTGCTTCGTCTAAGATGACACTTAGGTTGTCCCAGCATAAACTCTCATCCACTTTGAGACCTAGTGCAGTTAATTTTAGTGAAATATTACAATCTACTCCAGAATTTGCGATTCCTTCAATCAAATTACAATAAGATTTAGTTGTTTTTGTGATACCTCTTCTATTTTTAACTTCTTCACCCAGTAAATCTAGAGTACCAACAAAACCCTTTTTGTTTAGTTTTCTTACCAAATTAATTCCGTCTTCTAATTTATCTCCAGCAACATACACTGCAGCAATACGGCCAATAACAAATTTGGGCATCCATGGAGCTGTCCCTACAACAATTCTGTTTAGAATACCCATTATTGCTAATGTAAAAGTGTGTTTATTATTATAATGTCCGAGAGCGATTTATACAGCTCTGCTTAGCACAGATTATGTCCCCCTCATCAGTTACATGCGTGAATGGAAAATTAGAAGTGCCTAATAACCCAATTATTCCGGTGATAATTGGGGATGGAATAGGGTTAGATGTGACTCCTGTAGCTACTAAAGTATTAGATGCAGCTGTTTCCAAAGCATATTCAGGGGAAAAGTCTATTTTTTGGATGGAAGTTCTGGCAGGTGAGGCAGCTTTTGAGGAAACAGGCGAATGGCTTCCTGACTCAACTCTCGATTCGATAAGAAATCATTTGATTGCACTAAAAGGACCATTAACCACTCCTGTTGGAGGAGGTTTCAGAAGTCTTAATGTAACTTTAAGGCAAAAGTTGGATCTATTTGCATGTGTAAGACCAGTGGTTTGGTTTGAAGGCGTTCCAAGTCCAGTGAGAAATCCCGAAATGGTTGATATGATTATTTTCAGAGAGAATACTGAAGATATTTATGCTGGAATTGAGTGGGATGCAGGGACAGATGAAGTAAAAAAAGTAATAAATTTTTTACATGAGGAAATGGGAGTTTCTCAGATTAGGTTCCCTTCTACTAGTTCATTAGGTGTTAAACCAGTTTCAAGTGAGGGAACTAAGAGATTAGTTAGAGCCTCATTAAATTATGCAATTGATAATGATAAATCTTCTGTTACTTTAGTTCATAAAGGTAATATTATGAAATTTACGGAAGGAGGATTTCGTGACTGGGGTTATGAAATATCGAGAGAGGAATTTGGTGCAAAACCACTTGACGGAGGTCCATGGCATGTTTTTAAGAATCCAAAAACAGGTAATGACATTATTGTAAAGGATGTTATTGCAGATGCAATGCTCCAACAAATATTGACAAGGCCTTCAGAATATGATGTAATAACTACCTTGAATCTGAATGGTGATTACATTTCAGATGCGTTAGCAGCTCAGGTAGGAGGTATAGGAATAGCTCCAGGTGCTAACATAAATTATGATTCTGGACATGCCTTGTTTGAAGCAACGCATGGCACAGCACCAAAATACGCAGGTCAAGATAAGGTAAACCCAGGTTCAGTAATTCTATCTGGTGAGATGCTATTGCGATACTTAGGATGGACGGAAGCTGCAGATTTAATCATTAATGGCATGCAGAAGGCTATTGGAGCTAAAACAGTTACATATGACTTTGAGAGGCTAATGGATGGCGCCAAATTATTGAAATGTAGTGAATTTGGTAATGCCATTATAGATAATTTGTGAATCTTCAAGAGATAAAAAATATCGCAACCTCAGAGGAATTAATTGATAGAGCCTTACGTAGAGCTTCTAAAGTTGAGGAAAAGGTCAGAAATGCAGATTATAGGGCTCGATTGACTGCAGTTAGAAAAATACATTCAGTTGCAGATAATCTTGCAAATCCAATGATTAGTTATGTCAAGGCTTTTCCATCTTTTGATATTATCCATCCGTTTGATAGAGAAATAATAAATCTTACTGTTGGTGTAGACATGCTAAAAAAATCGTTAGGGGCTGTTGATTGGGCTCGGAAAGAAGTTTTGATGATTGCAACAAAGTATGTTCCTAAGGCACGAGCTAGGAAAAGTGCTGAGAATACCATGAAGATTATGAGTGAAGCGTATACTAAAATGACAAATGTGGTAAGACAAATATCCAAAAATTTAGATTTCTTAATTTCAGCAAGGTCTATATTTCGCAATCTTCCCAATGTGGATACAGATTCACCAGTAGCAGTATTTGCTGGAGCTCCTAATGTTGGTAAATCTAGTCTAATAGGCTCGGTTTCTTCAGGTAAACCTGAAGTCAAAAGCTATCCTTTTACAACCAAAGCAGTTTCTTTGGGGCACATAAAGGAAAAATATACAGTTTTACAAGTAATGGACACTCCAGGTTTATTAGATCGTCCAGATTTGGAAAGAAACGATATGGAGAAACAAGGTATAGCCGCTTTTGATTATCTAGAACCTATTATTGTATTTCTGACAGATTTGACTGGAACTTCAGGTTATTCAGCGGAAATGCAAACTAATCTGCGAGACGAATTGAAATTGCGGTACCCAAAATGTGAGTGGATTGATGTTTTTAGTAAAAAGGATTTGGAGTTTGAAGATGAGATAGGTTTTGATGGTGCAATTTCAGTTTCAGTCTATAAAAATGAAGGAATAGAAGATTTTAAAGATCAATTGCTAAGTCTTATTCTTTAACTTTCATATTATGGGTATCTCCCACAATATTTTGTGTATAAGGAGACATTAATTCAATAATTGCTTTCTTATGATAATCCTCTAAGTTCATGCATCCCGTATTGCTTAATGCAGCCTTAATCTTGCGAATATCTTGTTTAAGTTTTGGTTTTAATCTTCCCCAATTTTGCACGGTTCCTTCCTCTCCTTCAGTAAAGAATGTCTTCCTAGCGACATGTCCATATCTGTCCAAGTTTCTTGCACGTGAAGAACCTTCTCCCCATGTAGCAATATATTTGATATCAGGTTCATGAGTTGTTAATTGCATATTTTCATCATATTTTTCACCTTCAGCTTCAAAGAAATGATTGAAATATCCTCCCATCATTACTGCATCAGCGATACTCAACGCAATAATCATGCTTCCAGCGTCAGATACGCCTCCATCAATAATTATTGAAACATATTTCCCAGTATTCTTGTGATATTCAGCTCTTGCTTTTTCCACTTCCAATAATGCAGTCATTGGAGCTCTACCTGTGGCTTTTTCTCTTTGAGTAGTGCATATAGATCCAGAGGACATTCCTACTTTGATCACATCAGCACCATTTTCCATGAGAAATTTAGCCCCTTCATACGTAATTACATTTCCTGCACATATAGGTTTTTCAAGATTCATTGCGACATATTCCTTTAGTACTTTAGAAGTGAATTCATTATATGCATCAGAGGTATCAATAACAAAAATATCCGCTCCAGCTTTGTGACATTCTTTAACACGTTTTTTCCATCCTTTATGAGTAGATATTCCAGCGCCAACTAAGATATTATCAACATCTTTTTTAAAGGCAATTTTTACTAAACGACCTAGCTCATCTAAAACAATTAAATAATTATTCTTTTGGAGCTTCTTCTTTGCTTCACTAACTGTTATGTTTGAATTATTTGTAATCGGCAATTTATCTGCGCTTGTAATGACCGACATTATACTTTCGGCCGGGGTTTCATTACTTTCTAAATATTTGTCGAAGTTAAATAAGCCAAGAAAAACATTGTTTCTGTCAGTAACAGGTATTTTTGAGTGACCGTGCTTTTCTACTAATCTTACACCTTCATCGATAGTTGCATTATCTCTTACAGATACAGGGTCTTCTACAAACCCCATTTCATATCCTTTAATTTGATTAATAATTTCTACTTGTTCTTTGATAGATAGTCTTGCAGGTAAAACTCCTAATCCCCCTTCCTTTCCTAAAGCTAGGGCCATTTCATAGCCAGTTACAGAGGTCATCGCAGCACTAAGAAAGGGGTTACTGAGCTTTAAATTTCCTAAATTAGATTTTAAATTGATATTATTTAGGTTACAATTTTTAGAAGTATAATCTGTCAAAAGGCTAAATTCACTAAAAGTTCGTCCTGCTTCTAAAATAACTTTCTTAGCCATATACTCACTTAGAAAGGATATTTATTAAACTATCTAATTTACTTCATGAGGAGTATATATTTCATTAGTAGTTATAGTTACTCTAACAAATGTTGTGCATTTTGGTAAATCCTTTATTCTTCTTGCACCAACGTAAGAACATGCAGATCTTACTCCACCTAAAATAGATTGTATGGTGCCATTAATTTTACCTTTATATGGTACTTTTACTTCTTTACCTTCAGGTGCTCTATGTTTAGCTACACCTCCAAAATATGTAGTCATAGCTTTTGCAGAACTCATTCCATAGAAGATTTTACTTTTGGTTCCATCTTCATTTTCAATTAGTTCTCCACCTGATTCAGCATGTCCTGCTAACATACCTCCTAGCATTACAAAGTCAGCACCAGCAGCAAATGCTTTGGCTATATCTCCTGGAGAAGTACATCCTCCATCAGACATTACATGCCCTCCTAGTCCATGTGCAGCATCCGCACATTCAGAAATTGCAGATAGTTGTGGATATCCCACACCAGCTACTTTACGAGTAGTACAAACGGAACCTGGGCCTATACCAACTTTAACAATATCTGCACCAGCTAAAATTAAAGCTTCAGACATTTCTCTTGTTGCAACATTTCCAGCAATAATTATTTTATCACTAAAATCTTTTCTAACTTTTCTAACAAATTGAAGAAAATCTTCTCTATAGCCATTAGCTACATCTAAGCAAATATATTGTAAATCTTCGTGTATTGCCATTTTTCTCCTTAATAATTCCATGCTTTCGTCTGTAGAACCAGAAGTAATGGCGATATGGTAAGGATCCATTCCATTCTCAATAGCTTTTTTAATTTCTTTGACAGAATAAAATTTTTGTAAGCAAGTTAATAATTTATCTTTTTGTAATTCATTTGCTATTTCAAATGTTCCCGTAGTATCCTTATTAGCAGCTACAACTGGAATCCCTTTCCATACTCGATCAGTATGTTTAAATTTGAATATTCTGGATAACGAAACCTCTGAGCGAGATTTTAGTGTACTTCGCTTTGGTCTAATCAGAACGTCTCTGAAGGTTAGCTTTAGGTCGTCATCTATTCTCATCTTTCCCCTAATGTGTTTGATTCAGGCCTATAAATTGTTTGCTCTTATTTTATATCTTCAGGTTCCATAACCATTACATCTTTCAATTGCCGATATTTTTCATCATAATCCAGGCCATAACCAACTACAAACTCAGGAGGTATTTCAAATCCAACATAATCAATTTCAAAATCTAGCTTAGCTACATCTTTTTTGAATAAAGCCGTAGCAACAGATACAGATTTAGGTCCAGAATTTTTTAATCTATTAACTAAAAAATTTACTGTAAAACCAGAATCAATTATATCTTCAACGATTATGATATCCCGACCATCAATATTTGCAGAGATATCTTTTCTAAATTTTATAGTTCCAGTAGATGAATCTCCTTCATAAGAGCGGATTTTAACGAAATCAACTTCAATATCTAAATTAATTTCACGGAGTAGATCTGCCATGAAAACATAGCAGCCATTAAGAATTCCAATAAAAATGGGCTTCTTACCTTTGTAATCCTCATTTATTTTGTTTCCTAGAGCTTTTACACGTTTTTTAATTTGAGATTCTGATATTAGGAGCTTCATGATTAATATTTCAATATGGAATGAACATTATATTGGTTTAGTCTTTTTCGTCCCTCTAAAAATTCCAATTCAACCAATACAGATAATCCTTTAATTGTTGCATCAAGTTTTGAAATGAGTTCACATGTAGCTTCAGCAGTACCTCCAGTAGCTAGTAAGTCATCAACAATCAAAACATTTTGACCTTCTTCCATTGCATCTAAGTGTATTTCTAATGAATCAGTTCCATATTCTAATTTGTATGAAACCTTTTTTGTTTTCCAAGGGAGTTTACCAGGTTTTCTGACAGGTACAAAGCTAGCATCTAAGATGTCAGCAATGGGTGTTCCAAATAAGAATCCTCTTGATTCGATGCCGACGACAACATCGATATTCTGATTCATAAAGGGTTCAGCCATTTTTTCTACAGATAATCTTAGAGCTTTAATGTCTGATAAAACTGGAGTTATATCTTTGAACACAATACCTTTTTTTGGAAAGTCAGGTATATCTCGAATAAGATTTCTGATATAATCCATAGTTTTTCTTTGTTATAGGTGCTTGAGAATCCACGGTTAGGTGGATTCTCTCCTATGTTTTTTTTGCGTTTCTAATCTGCGTATATCAATGCGAGTATTGAAAATACGTTGATAGCCCATAGTGGAATTGATATCTGATCAGCTTTTCCTACAAATATTTTTATTGCAGTCCATGATAGGAAACCCCAGATTATTCCTTGTGTAATGGAATAAGTAAAAGGAATCAACATCATAGCCATAAATGCAGGGAATGCAGTCTCAAAATCATTCCAGTCTATCTTTGCTATTGGTTTACACATGAATAGACCAATAAGTACTAAGATTGGTGCAGATGCAGCTAGTGGAACCATCTGTATAACTGGAGCTAGGAACAAGAATGGAATGAATAGTATTCCTGCAAAAGCTGCAGTCAAACCACTTCTTCCACCAGCTTCGATACCTGCGGCAGATTCAATATAACTGGTTCCAGAACTTGAACCAAATAATCCAGCTATTGCAGTTGAACCTCCATCAACGATTAAGGATTCCTTAATGTTACGAGGATCGCCATTCTCATCATTTAATCCACCTACTTCAGATACACCTACGAATGTAGAGATACTATCAAACATGTCAGTAAATAAGAAAGCAAACATAGCAGGTAAGACGGCAAATTTAAGTGATTCAATTAGAGGAATACCAATTGATTCATCTCCACCAGTAAATCCGGCATTGACCCATGACTCTCCTGCATTTTCACATGCAGTTTGTGTAGCTATTGTAGCGTCAGAACATGCAAAACCGACTGTAGGTACCATTTGTTCGGTGAAAATAGCGAAAACTAGTCCAAAATCAGGAGCTTCGATCATTTCATCAGGAACTGCAACCATTTCATTACCAGCTAACACTCTTCCATACATGAAAGCGTAAGCTGTAGTTGCAAAGATACCGATACTCAAAGCACCAGGAACTTTTCTTCCAATCAATGCAGCAGTAAACATTAGGCCAAACAAGAAAACCATCATTGGTTGGTTATAACCTAGTAATCTGTCAACTAAAGAACCATCATCAGGGAACATATTACCTAATGCTAAAATTGTTGAAAAAGGATCTTTTCCAACTACAAATTCAGCGTGGTCTGCAAAACCTAAGAGCGCTAAAAATAAGCCAATACCGATAGCTACACCATATCTAAGTTGAGTCGGAATAGCTTTTACGATTTCAGTACGTATATTAAATACTGAAAGTAGGATAAATATAACTCCAGACCAAAATACAGCTCCTAATGCAATGTAAGGATGTACATTCATACCCCATGGAGCTGTGACAGTATAGGTAAAGAAGGCATTAAGCCCCATACCCGGTGCCAGAACTATTGGATTTTTCGCATAAACACCCATTGCAATACTACTAAATGCACTAACAAGAACTGTTGCTGTAACAAGCGAATTGCCTGCATCAGTAATACCATGGTTTGCAAATCCAGCTCCTAGTATAGCCGGATTAACAAATATGATGTATGCTGTTGCTAGGAAGGAAGTTAATCCAGCCATCAACTCAGTATTCATATCTGTTTTATTTCCTTTCAAATCAAACATGTCTTCTAACATGTCATCTGCACCACCACCTCCAGAAGTTGCTGGAGCTTCTTCAGTGGGAGTGTCACTATCATTATTTTCTGTGTCGTCGTCACTCATAGGTTTACACCTAAACTACGACTAGTGAGGATTTCTTTTTAAATGTACCGGATGATTTAAGAGAGAAAGTGAGTACAAATTAATCATCTAATTTCGGCGTAATCAGATTGTTCAAAAACTGATATATTTTCATTCTCAAGTGATTCCTTGATTTGTCTATATTCAGATTTTTTCATGGCTTTTTTATGGAAATAAACGCCTTTTGCATTACTCATTACTATTGCTTCTTTTATTTTTTCTGTGTTTACATAAGGAATACCATAATTTGCAACCATATGCCCAAAATTTACATTGTGTGTTAATGCAGCCTCGGTGAATCTTGGAGTATAGTGTCCACCACCGATTCCTACTACGTTTTTTCCTTTATTATATTTTACTTCCAGAAGAGATTTAATTAATGTTTGAGCAGGTACTTTATCTTCCCATTCATTTCCTGTTGAACCTATTTCCAGAAAAATAGTGGGAGTATCAAGCAAGGGTCCGTGATGTGTAGCTTCAAAGCAAACATCGAATCCCTCAATCTGGTTTTCTTTAATTTTTCTAAGTAGCCCCGTCATTAATTCTGGTGAAGTAGGTGTAATTTCCCCTTCTTTACCGCCATATTCAGCCTTACCCCAATTTCCGATAGGGTGAACAGTTAGACTAGGTTTTCCACTTGCTGCTTTATGTCTCGATAAAAAAATAATATTATCTATTTTAACATTTTTTTCTTTTTCAAAATTTTCATCTATTTTCTCAGCGTTAATATGTAAATTATTTATACTAACCAAACGGGTTCCTTTTACGCAGTAATCTCCCTTCATTTCGGTGATTTCCCACATGTCATTACCATCATATTCTCCACATTTTATCCATGAAGACATTTCAAGCAGTCTATCTCTTAAGTTTATTGAGGCGGAATCAGCATTTGAAGCAATAATTAAATTCATAATCCTTCAACAAGCCCAACATTGACATTTCTTTCTTTAGCCACTTTTTTTGCTTTTGTGTATCCTGCATCCACATGCCTCATCACTCCAGTTCCTGGATCTGTTGTCAGAACTCTACCTAGTCTTTCATCAGCTTCAGAAGTTCCATCTGCAACAACTACCATTCCAGAATGAAGAGAATATCCCATTCCAACACCCCCACCATGGTGAAAGCTTACCCATGAGGCTCCCGAAGCTGTATTCAGTAAGGCATTTAGAATAGGCCAATCGGCCACAGCATCACTACCGTCTTTCATTCCCTCAGTTTCTCTATTTGGTGAGGCAACAGATCCAGAATCAAGATGGTCTCTTCCGATTACTAAAGGTGCTTTTACCTTTCCAGATTTAACTAGTTTATTAAATGCAAGTCCAGCTTTCTTTCTTTCCCCATAACCAAGCCAACAAATTCTAGCAGGAAGTCCTTGAAAACTAATCCTTTTTTGGGCCATATTTATCCATTTTGTAAGAGCCTTGTCTTCTGGAAATAATTCTAGCATGATTTTATCAGTTTCTAGGATGTCATTAGGATCGCCAGATAGTGCAGCCCATCTAAAGGGACCTTTTCCTTCACAGAATAAGGGTCTAATATATGCGGGAACAAATCCAGGAAAATCAAAAGCATTTTCAACTCCAGCTTCCTTAGCCCTTTCTCGTAAATTATTTCCATAATCAAAAGTATTAGCTCCTCTATCTTTTAGAGTAAGCATATGTCTGACGTGTTCAGCCATACTTTTGTAACTTAATGAAATATATTTTTCAGGATTACTTTCACGCAATTTTTCCGCTTCTGAATTTGAAAAACCTTTAGGAATATATCCAATCAAGGGATCATGTGCTGAAGTTTGATCAGTCAATAAATCAGGAGTAATATTTCTTTCAATAAGTCTATTTAGTAAATCTATAATATTTGCTTTGACTGCCATTGATTTTGCAGTTTTTCCTTCTCTCCATTTGATGGCTGTATCAATTGCATAGTCAATATCATCAGTCATTTCATCGCAATATTTCGTATTTAATCTTTTTTGAATTCTGTTTCCATCAATTTCAGCAGCAAGAAACGTGCCTCCATTCATTGTTGCAGCCAAGGGTTGTGCTCCTCCCATACCTCCTAGTCCCCCAGTGACTACGAGTTTACCTTGTAGATTACCATCAAAATGTTGTCTTGCAGCTTCAGCAAATGTTTCAAAAGTTCCTTGAAGAATTCCTTGTGATCCAATATAAATCCAAGAACCCGCTGTCATTTGTCCATACATCATTAATCCTTCTTTCTCCAGTTTATCAAAATGTTCCCAATTAGCCCATTTACCAACAAGATTTGAGTTTGCAATTAAGACTCTAGGTGCATTTGAGTGAGTTTTGAAAATTCCTACAGGTTTTCCACTCTGGACGAGTAAGGTTTCATCATTTTCTAATTCTTGTAGAGATTTAACAATTGCATTATAGCATTCAGGATTTCTTGCAGCTTTGCCTCTGCCACCATAAACAATCAGTTCTTCAGGTATCTCAGCTACTTCTGGATCTAGATTATTCATCAGCATTCTAAGAGCCGCTTCTTGAAGCCATCCTTTACAACTTATTTTGCTTCCATGTGGAGCTTTTACCATAACACACACTGAACCTGCCTCTAATTTAAATATATTTCTGCGAATATTTTAAAAGAACCCAGTTATATTACTGTTAGCTGCTCCCGGCGGGCCCCCTCCCACCTCCCAACCTGTCGGTTGAGCGGCAACATTTCTCAATACATTTTTAATTACAACAAAGTGGTCTGAATTTAAACGCTACAATTAGTTTGTTTTACCAGTAAGTTTTCTCCAAATCCATTTAAGGGGATCATAATATTCATCAACAACTCTTTCTTTCATAGGAATTATAGCATTGTTAGTTATAGCAATATTTTCAGGGCACACATCAGTACAGCACTTAGTGATATTGCATAACCCTATACCATGATTTTCTTTTAAGGTTTCTAATCTATTTCCTTGATCGAGAGGATGCATTTCTAGCATAGCATTTCGAAGTAAGTATCTAGGTCCTGCAAATTCTTGTTTCATGTCATGACTTCTTAAAACATGACAAACATCTTGGCAAAGGAAACACTCTATACATTTTCTAAATTCTTGAACTCTATCAACTTCTTTTTGAAACATAATAGGAATTTGGTCAGTTTCAGTATGCTGATACGGAGTTATTTTTTTGTTTACTTCATAATTCCATGACACATCCGTAACTAAATCCTTTATTATTGGGAAAGTTTTCATTGGCATAATTACAAGTGGCTCAGAGGGGTCGTAGTCTGACATTCTAGTCATACACATTAATTTTGGCTCTCCATTTACCTCAGCTGAACAAGAACCGCATTTTCCAGCCTTACAATTCCATCGAATAGCTAGATCAGGTGCATCCTTTGCTTGAATATGATGTATTGCATCAAGTACAACCATTCCAGGTCCACTTTCTATCTCAAATTCATGCATGAAGAAATCTTCTTTTTCGCCTCTTTGAATTATAATCTTCCGTTTCATACAGTCTCCTTCATAACAAAATTTTGCAAATCCTCAGGCATAATTTCCTTGTCTGATTTAATAATGTTCAATCCATCTGGACCTTTACGAATAATTATATTAATCATTCCTAATTCTTTATCATATTCAGGATAATCTAATCTTGTGTGTCCGCCTCTACTTTCACGTCTTTCTCTGGCAGCTTCAGCAACAGCTAAAGAGGTGATAATCATATTTTTCATGTCTAGACATAGATGCCAACTTGGATTGTATGCTCTACCTCCAGTAGCTTTTGCATTTTCCACTCTTCCACTTAAATCTTTTAATTTCTTAATGCCTTCATTCAATGATTCTTCTTCTCTTACAATTCCTGCATGCATTTCCATGATATCCTGTAATTCATGATGTAAATGATATGGATTCTCAGTTTTTTCTTTTGAAAAAGGTTCTAATGTCTCTTTTACGGCCTTTCTGAGTTTGTTTCTGGTAAAAGAGATTTCTTCGTTTTTAAGTGCGAAATTTGCTGCAGATCTGCCAGAAATATTTCCAAAAACAAGTAGGTCTGATAATGAATTCCCACCCAATCTATTTGCTCCGTGTAATCCAGCTGCAGCTTCACCAGCCGCATACATTCCTTTTAAACTGGAAGCTCCAGTTTCAGCATCTACACTTATTCCTCCCATCATGTAGTGTGTTGTTGGACCAACTTCCATAGGTTCCTCTGTAATATCTAAATCTCCAAGTTCTTTGAATTGGTGATACATTGATGGCAATTTTTTCTTAATGTAATCAGGCTCTCTTCTATTGGCTATATCTAAGAATGCACCACCATGTGGGCTTCCTCTTCCTTCTTTAACTTCCCTCATTATGGCCTTAGCAACAACATCTCTTGTTAGTAATTCAGGTGGTCTCATTGCCCCTTCTTTTCCATTTAACCAGTCGTTTGCTTCCTTTTCACTCTTTGCAGTTTCTGCAGCAAAGGCTTCAGGAATATAATTAAACATAAATCTTTCACCTTTGTTATTTAGAAGAATTCCACCTTCGCCTCGCACCCCCTCGGTGACCAAAGTTCCTTTTACGCTTGGAGGCCAAACCATTCCAGTAGGGTGAAATTGTATGAATTCCATGTCTTGTAAATCAGCTCCAGCCAAATAGGCTAAGGAATGTCCATCACCAGTATATTCCCACGAATTTGAAGTTACTCTGTAAGCTTTTCCAATACCTCCAGTAGCTACAATTATAGCTTTAGCAAGAATAGCTACAATATTTCCATTGTTGCGATAATACGCAATTGCACCTACAGCTTGTTCATTTTCTGTAATGATTTTTGCAACCGTGCATTCCATAAAAATATCAATGTTTTCTTGGTGTATTACTTTGTCTTGGACTGTTCTTATAATTTCTAATCCTGTTCTATCTCCTACATGTGCTAATCTAGGAAATCTATGCCCTCCAAAATTCCGCTGACTTATTTTCCCATCTTTTGTTCTATCAAAGACAGCCCCCCATTTTTCTAACTCTAATATTCTCTCAGGAGATTCTTCAGCATGTATTTTAGCCATTTTCCAATTATTAAGATGCTTTCCACCTTTTATTGTGTCTCTAAAATGCACTTTCCAATTATCTCGTTCATCAGCATTTCCTAAGGCTGCAGCAGCACCACCTTCAGCCATAACAGTATGGGCTTTACCAAGTAGAGATTTTGAAACTAGGCAAACAGTTGCACCCTCATTAGACGCAGCAATTGCAGCTCTCATTCCAGCCGCTCCAGCCCCGATAACAAGTACGTCGTATTTTTTTTCTTCAAATTCTTCCATTAAATAATCCTCCAATCATCTATAATACCACTGGCACACAATCTAACATAAACATCGGTGAAGCAAACCCAGAAGAGTGAAAACCACGCCCATTTCATGTGCTGCTTGTTAAGGCAACTTACACAGTCAAATGCTTTCTGTTGTACCTTTGGCTTCCTCACAATCCTATCAGCGTATCCTCCTATAAGGTGTCTTAAAGAATGACAGCCAAATGTGTATCCTCCTAGTAAAATTACATTTAGAGTAAGTACAAAAGTTCCTACACCTATTCCAAAGTCTCCTTCAAATGGTTTGCCATTAAACCACATAGAAAGCCATGCATCATAGCCTAATACAAAAATAAATATAATTGCAAAATACAACATGTATCTGTGCAGATTCTGTAGCATTAGAGGCATTGAATTTTCACCCCAATAACTATTTCTTGGTTCACCAACAGCACAAGCAGGTGGATCGGCCCAGAATGCTTTGTAGTAGCTTCCTCTATAGTAATAACAAGTTACACGAAAACCTGCGGGAACCCAAAGAATTAGGAATGCAGGAGAGTAGGGCATCCAATCGGGCCACATAGGAGGTCTATCACCAAATAGCGCATGTTCCGTTTCTCCAAATAATTCTGGAGAATACAATGGTGAAAGATAACTTGCACCATTTCCGTCATAAAAATAGTTTGTACCTTGAAAAGCAGCCCATGTCATGTAAACAACGGCGGTACCTAATCCTAGAAAAACAGTCAATGGTTGTATCCACCAAGTATCAGTTCTAGCAGTGGGGAATAGACCTTTGTCGCCAGGTATGGCGCAAGCTTTGTCTGCATCTAACTCAGTGTCCAATGGAGGCATCTTTTACCAATGGAAGAAGCCGATTTATACCACTTAGTTAGGTTGCCAAACTATTTTAGGTGGCATAAATATCATATCTTTAATGAAGTCTAGTATATTGCTGGCATTTATGCTTTTTAGCCTCTCATTTATGGGTTGCCTTGAAGTAGAGGATAATAGAACAGTCATTGAAACTGAATCTCTCGAAGTTACTAGGTTGGTAGTAACAGAAGAACAATTAGCCCAATTTCCTTTTTCAGATAATCCTATACGCAATTTTACAGTTATTACCCCTACCGATTTGACTGAACGATTATGGGCAGTTTATGGTACTGAATTATCTGAGGATCATAATTATGGAGGTAATTGTTGCGAGCATTACATTACTACGGATCAAGATGGTATAATCTATAATTTAGGAGGTGAGTGGCCATGGTGGAGTACAGATAGAGGCCTTACATGGACCGAATGGGTTCCTCCTGTAGTTAACAATGACATAGCTACTTGTGAGGAAGGTCAATTAGATCCTACCTTGGATCCAGGACTTGGTGAAGGTTCAATTATTCAAGCTCCAAATGGTGATATAATTGCAATGACTTGGTTCCCCTATCCAAGTTTTGATGGTGTAGATCAGTTTTATGCAATCCTTGGGAAAAAGAGTGCTCCTGACCAAATTGATTGGAAATTTTGTTGGAATACATTTGATAAAGAGCCTTTTTATGATCGTTCTTGGCAAGTACCCGTAGTTGGTCCAATCAATCCCCCGGCTGAGTTACAATCCATTAATTGCCAATCTAATTGCCCTTGGGCAAGTATGGTCGTTTCGAATTTTTGGAGTTACAGTAATCAAGGTTATCAGATAAGTGTAGATGGACTAAATTATAGGCCAATAGATATTCCAGACAGTGCTTCTAATGAATGTAATGCTGAATATGCGAGGTGTGGTCCAGATCTTAAATTTGATCTTCTTTTTGAAGATTTAGGACCAGAATGGGATTATATGCAACCTCATAGAGAAATGAGAGCATCCCCTATACCAACAGGTGGTTTGCTATTCCCAAGATGGTTTAGTGATGGAAGTAATTTATTTTTAGATACTGAACTAACTTGGCATAAGCATAATTTACCAAATGATTTGCTTTTACCCTCGAGAAATCTTGTAATTGATAGTTCTGGAGCTTTGCATAGCGTTTCATGTAATATTCCAGATCCCGGTGCAAAGGGATGTGATGGCACATTTAATTTGACACACAGCGTAAGTTATGATGGAGGCTATAATTGGACAGCATACACTCATGGTTGGTCAGGAGCTGCAGCTGTATCTGATAACACATTTGAGTGGGATTTTCAGGCAGATGGCAATTTGGATTTAGCCGTTATTTCTATGAGGGTTCAAAGTTCTAATTTTACAGGTGATGGAAGTGCTAGTGATGTAGACTTAGTTTTCCATATTCGGGATTACAGTGAAAGCATGGAAGCAGATTCAGTAACTTTCATTGGTTTGGGAGATCTTGATGCAACATCTGGGGCAGGAAATGATATAAGGTTTGATTTTGCTTCAATGGCAATTTTACCAGATGGAGGTGTAGTAGTAGCTTATCATGATAGTACAGATCCTAATGAAGATCCTATGTTTGCAATAGAATTAGAATTGCCGGAAGATTATTTTTATTTTATTC
>CAZVIT010000018.1:0-16040 GCA_964626865.1 uncultured archaeon
TACCTGCAGAATTAAGGAAAGTGATTGTAACTTGTCTTAAATCATCTGAAAGTTGAGGTTCATTGTCAGGCAAAAAGAAATGTTCTATTTCCATTGCAGTAAATTCTCTCATCCTTAGTGGCCCTTGTCGTGCAGAGATTTCATTTCTAAATGATCTACCTATTTGGGCCGCTGCAAAGGGCAGCTTCCCTCTATTTTGTCTTAAGAGCCAAGGAAATGCAAGGAAGATACTTTGGGCTGTTTCTGGCCTTAGATAACCTGGCAATCCCTTTCCAGCCCCAACCCTAGTTGAAAACATGAGATTAAACGCCGTCATTTCAGATAATCTAGCTCCACAATTAGGACATGTAGTTCCAGATAGTGTATTTGCCAATTCATCTCTTGCCATTTCTTCACCATCTTCAATTAAATGATCTGCACGGAACTGTTTACCGCAGCCATCACAATTCACTAGAGGGTCATCGAATTCACCCAAATGGCCAGAGGCTTTGAACAATACTTCAGGCCCAATTAATGCACCATCCAATTCCAAACATCCTGCATCGATAATGTAGTGTTTTCTCCAAACTTCAAGAATTCTTCTTCTCAGTTTAACTCCCACAGGACCATAATCAATGAAACCAGCTAAACCACCATAAGCTCCGAAAGCAGGTTGGAAAAGCCCTCTGTGGGTTGCGAGTGCTATGACTTTTTGGAAATCCACTTAATTTCTCCATCTTACACCCAAAACTTTTGTATCAGGGCTAAAAATGGACTCATAATTGTCCTCAGCTTCTCTCGAAAGCAAAGCCCATCCACTTAGTTTCGGATTAAAATATCTTGAAGTTCCGTCCTTATTAAACATATCATCGAGTCCAAAACAAGCAATTTCTAAAATCTTGTGTAGATTTATTGAAGGATAAGTTTCTTTAATAAATCTTATTTCATCAAGCATATTTACGCTACAAATCATCCCATTATCTGTACCAAATCCTAAATCTAATCCAACATCAATCATTTTCTCCAAAGGTGGTTTGTTTCCAAAATAATGGTTACTTCTTGGACAGACTACAACTGAAATATTGGCTTCTTTCAAAGCCACTAAATCCTCATCCATCGCATGGCAAAGATGGACGGCAAAATCAGGCTTTAATTCAATAAGATTATCAATTTTTTCATGTTCATTTTCAGAATGATGAATTCCTACTAATCCTTTTTTTGTTCGTGCTTGAGAACTAAGTTTAAAGGCTAAATCTCCAAGATCTGCAAGACTACTAATTCCTGCATGATTTCCAGGGAGTTTCTCACCTTCAACAGGCCTTCCAAAGAGAATACTAGTTCCTAAATAATCATGAATTTCAAAAGCTTCTAATCCTTCTTTTCCACCTTCTCTAAAATCCATAATAAGGCCAATTCCAGAGTATGTAGCTTCCTTTAAACCCTCTAAAATAGATTTTTCAATATTATTATTTTCTAACCATTTATGTTTCCAACCATTAGGTCCAACTAATTCAGTTAAATTGAGATTAGTAGGCAACGCCTTTCTTGCACCAGTGTCTCCAAGATGGGTGTGGCAATTACGGAAAAGAGGAACAATAATTCCGTCCTCTTCTTTTTCATTGCTAACGAATTCACAAGTTTCTAAATTGATACAAGTATCAACAAATCCTTTTTTTGTAAATAGAGAACCTTTCCAGAACATTAAAGTGCGTCAGCAATTGCAGGTGCAACTGAAAATCTAGTGTACACGCCTTCCAAAGTATCAGAGCTTAAAATATCATCACAAACACGTAAACGGTTTGCAGCATCTTCAATGAATAAGCCATGTGTACAAGCCGCAAAGACTCTTTCAGCACCACCTTCGCGGAGGATATTTGCAGCAGTTGCAATTGTTCCTCCCGTTGAGATAATATCGTCTAAAATAACGGCCGTAGATCCTTTAACGTTAATTTGTCCAGATGAAGTTTCTACAGTCCGTCCATCAATTCTAACTTTTTTCATTACATGAACTGGAACTTTAAGCAAATTAGCAGCCAAAGTACAGCGATCTTTAGACCCTTCATCAGGCGCTATAACCATATCTGGTTTGAATCCTTTCAAATATCTTACAACTTCTCTAGAACCATTGATATCATTTGCTTCACATCCAAAGAATTTTAAAATTTCAGGAGTATGAACATTGATAGTGAAAACACGATTACACATCCCCCCAATCACGCTAGCAATAGCTTTTGCAGAACGAGCTTCTCCAGATTGGAAAATACGTTCTTGTCTAGAATATCCCATATATGGGATAACACATGTAACAGTTTTTGCCCCAGCTTCTTTTACAGCCTGCAAAATCAAAAGAAGTTCTACTATTTTTTTGTCAGGAAATGTATTTTGAACAACAACAACATCTTGTTCATTTACATCCATTAAAATACGAATATATCTCTCACCGTCAGGAAAATGCCGATTTACTACGCCGCAAAATTCGGCATCCATTTCTTCTGCTAAAGATGCCCCTAATCGTTGATGAGTTGAACCACTAATAACGTACATAATCAGTCCAACGAAGCTATGACTTCAATTTCCATTTCAGCGTTTAATGGTAGGCCAGCAACTTGTACTGTTGATCTAGCAGGCGCAGTGTTTTCATCAAAAAATTCAGCATATACTGCATTCATTTCTGCGAAATCATTCATATCTGCAAGAAAAACAGTTGATTTTACTACATCATCTAAAGTTAGATTTTTTTCAGCTAATACGGCCTTTATGTTAAGAATAGTTTGGCGTGTTTGTTCAGCCACTCCATCTTCTAATTCAGTAGCATCATGTTTACGGCCAACTTGACCACTTAGGAAAATATAGTTTCCAGACACGACACCTTGTGAGTAAGGACCGATCGGTTTCGGAGCCATCGAGCTCACCACGATCTCTTTCATGCATTGTCCATTTGGACCCAATTTATGTAGTTTGCTAATTTTTTAAGCCATTATTTTAATAAAAGGAAGTCTAATCTGAACTTATGTCAAAATTCATGTATTCTGGAAGTTATACTAAAAAAGGAGTAAAAGGCCTTCTAAAGGAAGGCGGCACAGCAAGAAGAGATGAAACAGTGAGAATTGTAGAATCACTAGGCGGTAAATTGGAAGCTTATTATTGGTGCTATGGGAGCACAGATTTCCTCGCAATAATGGAATTTCCAGATCATACAACTGTAACAGGCATGGCCCTCAATATTGCAGCTTCTGGTACATTTAATGGAAATATAACTCCATTAATTACAGTAGAAGAAATGGATGAAATGGTTAAAGTCAATCTAGGTGATTACAGATATCCTGGAAATTAAATAGGCGAAAGATCATTGTTTAGGCAATAATATCCAAATAGCTACACAAAAGAGTGAAAAGCCAAAGAGCCTATTGATTAAGATACCAGAAGACTCATCGGTGAATTTTTCTTTAAGAATACTTCCAAATAAGCCCCACCCCATCCATCCAATTAATTTAATTCCAACATTTAGCGCTACAATAATCATTTTACCAGTAAAAGTAGTCCCAAAAACAGTTCCAAAAGTAGTCATTAAGATAAGCAAATGGATGAATGCTTTGCCATTAACAACCTGCAGCACAATTCCAGTGCCAATATTGAGTTTTTCATCAGAAACGCCCCCATCATCGACAGAATGAGAAGTTGAGATTTGATAAGAAAGATAAATAATATAGAAAACACCAATATAAGTTAACCCATTCAAAATATTTTGATTTTCTTCAATGAATAAGGCCCCATATCCAACAACCATTCCTAAAATTAACCATCCAACAACCATTCCAGAAATTAAAGGTAAACTATTCTTAAATCCATAACGTGAACTATGTGCAGCAGATAGTAAATTATTTGGACCTGGAAGAAAAGAAAGCGGCAAAGTAAATGCCAACATGACTATTAATTCTGCCATATCCATTTTGTACCTACAGCGGATAGAACTTATTGTTTATCTGAAAATTAAGAAAAAAAATAACCCTATCAGAATATAAGCCCATTTCGATAGCGCATCATGGCTTCAGCAGTAACTGAGTTAGAAGAGATAGCCTCACAAATTTATCAACAACTAAGTACAGGTAAAGTTCCAGAAATGTCAATTCCAACTCGTAGCAAAAACAATATAATTTTTGATGAAAAATCAAAAGTTTGGAAATACGGTAAATCAGAGACAACTAGAACCGCTAAAAAATTAGATGGGGCATATATGCTTCTCAGGACTACATATCTTTTAGATTTTATAAGAGAAATGTCAAGTCAAAGCAAATCATCAACATTAAGAGAATTATATTATATTTCAGAAGGATGGGACTTAGGCAAATTCCATGCACAAGATGAATCCAATAAGTTAATTGAGGATTTAGAGATAGTTACACATTTTCAAAGAGAAGATTTCAAGATTAGACCAGAAGAAGATGGAGCTAAAGTATTGGGCGACGTGACATTAACAGAAATAAATAGAAAGGGCCAACCAATGAAAATTAATTGTCGAAATGATGTAGGAGATACGGGGTACAACATACCTTATAATGTAGAAGAAAATAAAATAACATTTGATAGTTTTGGCAAATCCACCTGCATTATTGCAATTGAAACAGGAGGGATGTTTGATAGGTTAGTAGAGAATGGTTTTGACGAAACACATGAAGCAATATTAGTTCATATCAAAGGACAACCGGCAAGATCAACTAGAAGATTCTTACAAAGAATGCATCAAGCTTCAGGCCTTCCACTTTTATTATTTACAGATGCAGACCCTTGGTCTTACCGAATTTATAGTTCAGTAGCTTATGGTGCAATTAAAACAGCCCATATTTCTCATATTTTAGCAACGCCTACTGCAAGATATTTAGGAGTTACGCCTTCAGATATTATCAATTACGAATTGCCTGCAGATGAACTTACAGACAGAGATAAAAGTGCTTTGAAGTCAATTTTAACAGATCCACGATTTAAGAGTAAATATTGGCGTAGTGAAATTGAATTACAATTAGAAATTAATAGAAAATCAGAACAGCAAGCCTTGGCCAAATATGGTCTTGATTTCGTTACAAATACTTATTTACCAGAAAAATTGAAGGAAATGAATATAATATCTTAATCAGCATATTTATCAGCACCTTGAAAGTGCAACGACACATATTCTTCATCTCCCACAACCCAACTATCGTGTGGTTGAGGCCCGATGTAGAATAAATCGCCCGGTTTCATTGTGTGAATTTCCCCATCTTTGAATGCGCAAGTAGCTTGCCCTGAAATCACCATTCCAAGATGTTCTATTTCGCAAAAATCAGTACCAGATAGTGGGGAAACATCAACAGACCATTTCCATCCAGGTTGATAAGTTGCTCGCCCAATAGTCATTTCATCGAATTTAATAATTTCAAATTTACCTTTTTCAAATGTTCTTATTTCATCAGGATTTTCAAATCGCTTTAGGATGATATCGTTCATTTCTATAGCTCCCTAGCACCATACTGTTGACTGGAATCGGCCGTTACAAGGAAAGTGTCTTCTTTCATAATGTTCACATAAGAGCTTTCGTCATAAGACCTTTGACTTCTTCAATATGGTCATCAATACTCTCTTTATTCCAATGTTCTGTTTTTATTGGATTTAAAATATCAACCTTAACTTCTCCAGGATAAAAATCCATAGTTTTGGCTGGCCATCTTTTGTGCGAATCATGCAAAATAACAGGAACTATAGGCAATCCGGTAGCAAGAGCTAAATGTACAAACCCTTTCTTGAAAGGCAATAATTTCCCATCTAGGCTTCTTGTCCCTTCGGGCCAAATCCAAATACTAAGATTATTTTTCTTAACAAAAGCAGATAAATTATCCATTGAGGAAATTGCTTTTTCACGATTGCTCCTATCAATTAATAAGTGGCCAGAAAGCCAATAAACTAATCCAAAAAAAGGAATTTTAATTATTTCTTTTTTTCCAACTCCACAACCCCCATAAGGACAGAGAGACATAGCAACAAAAATATCTAGAGCAGAAGCATGATTCATCACGTAAATTGCAGGTTTAGTTTCAGATATTTTATTATGATTTAAATATTTTATTTTTGTACCGGTAATTCTTGTAATAAAAGGACCTATCATTTTCCCAGTAAAATTACCTAACTTAATTCTTAAATTACGAAATGGTAAACATATAATCATTAAGCATATTGAGATTAAAGACCAAAATGTAAGCCAGATAGATCCAATAATAAAACGTAGGCTTAGTGAAATTATATTTACTTTTTTAGCACCCATAGAGCACTAGTCATATGTTTCTAAGATACTTTCAAATTCTTGCGCGATACGAATATCATTATCCGTAATTC
The DNA here is from genome assembly GCA_964626865.1 of uncultured archaeon. GTDB lineage: Archaea > Thermoplasmatota > Poseidoniia > MGIII > CG-Epi1 > CG-Epi1. Next base: position 6,343 of record CAZVIT010000018.1, read on the forward strand.
CACCTTTATCATGGGTAGTAGTGGCTACAATAACACGATTATATTCACAAACAGTCATATCAGGATGATGGTTAATTTTTTCAGCTACTTCGGCTAATTTATTGATAAATCCTACAGCTTCTTTAAAATCCTTGAATGTAGTTTCTCGTACTAACATTTTGTCATCAGAGTCATAATCCCAAGGACCAATCATTCTAGTTCGACTTGCGATTTCATCTTCTTTTAGTAAGCCCATACCTATGGGACGAAATCAACACTATTTAGCTGTAACTCAACAACACATTTTATTTACCCTTCAAAATAAGAAGATATAATGAAAGAAAAACCAGGGACCCTATCTTGGGTTTTGGGAAATATGCCTTTAGTCGCAATTATAGAGGGAGGATTCCTTGTTTTATTCGGAATAGCAACATATCTTTATTCTGGTCAATCTTCATTTACAGCATTAATCCCTTCTATTTTTGGATTAGGACTTTTGATACCAGGATATGTGGCATATTATAATCCAGAAATGTCAAAGCATGCAATGCACGTTACAGCAGTTTTTGCATTACTTGGGACATTAGGAGGCCTAGATTCAATTTTAGGTTTTTTAGATGGGAATTACAGTCTTGCAAATATTTCTAAAGGAGTTTTACTTATTATTTGTGGAGAATATATGTATTTTTGTATCTTATCATTTAGAGCAGCAAGAATTAAAAGAGAGCAAGAAGCTTTACAATAATAATGGAAAAATTTCAAAGAAATCAATACGCCATTGGCATATTTATTGCGCTTATTTTAGCAATCACTTTCGTTCCACAAGTTAATTCATTTTGGGAAGAGCATTTTGTCAACCCTATACAATCAGACGCCTGTGAGGAGGATGATTTTGATTGCGATAAGACAGGGGCAAAATATAATATTTACAATACAATTGTTTATGGATTTTGTTTCTTTTTATTTTTTACGATAATTAACGAATTATTAGAATACGGGAAAATAGTTATAGATGATAAATTTATCTTTAATTCTATTCCTTTATTAATTTTAGGAGGTGTAGTTAGAGTACTTGAAGATGCAGATTCATTTGAACCGCCAATTCAATACATAATGATTTCACCATTAATTTATGGAACGATAACAGGTATTGCATTATTTTTCATAGCTCTTGGAGTTTGGTTATCTAAATGTGAACTTTCATCTAAAACAAAAGCAATAGGTTTGATTTCTTTTGCAATAGGCAGTTATGGTCTTTGGTGGTATTTTGCACCTGGTGAATGGATACACCCAGCTTCATGGAGTTTAATTGTACTCTCTGCGGCTGCGCTAATTGCAGAATTTTTACGCAGTAAACCATTGAAAGATCCAATAATGTTTTTTGGAATAGCTAGCACTCTGCTTGTAATTTTAGCATATCTAAATCTTTCTCAAAATAATTTAGTTAATCCTGAAATGATTTGGGACACTATATTTCTCGCAGGATTTTTAACAGCTTTAATATGGTTCTTGAGTTGGTTTATTTCCAATCATGGAATTCCAAATATTATGTTTGTATTGTTATTTGCCTTATTTTCTTTTAATTTGTATTTAGTAAAAGAGGCACAAGATAGTTCAATAATTATAATGTTAATGAGTATAGGAGCAATTATTTCATTACTGGGTAGTTTTACTTTTCATCATTTTAAATGGATGCCAGCAGCACACATGTTAAATCCTTTGTATTTAACACTCTATTTTGGACATTTTATAGATGGTTCAGCAACATATTTAGGAATTGATAAATATGGATATGTGGAAAAACATGTATTGCCTACTTGGTTTATTGACACATTTGGTACAGCTATTGTTATGTTGCCTTTGAAATTTTTAGTAGTAACTGGAGTTATAATTGCATTAGAAAATGAAGAACAAGATGAAGATCAGAAGCAAATGATTAGTTTGTTAATTTTATTCTTATTGGCTTTAGGATTAGGGCCAGGCACTCGAGATATTTTGAGAATAATGTTTGGAACTTGATCATATCAATTAAGTTAGGAAACCTTAAAGTACTCTCACGAGTGATTCACAAGTATGCAGATGTTGAGGAAGAACCTTGTTGCATTGGTTTTTTTCAGTTTATTATTATTCACTCAATCAAGTGAAGCTGAAACCTCTGATGATGTTAATGAAGTAGATTTATTTTTTTATGGCGATTTAGATAATGGTAATGGCAACATATCAACAATCTTACCCATTTCAGAAGTAGACACTCAAAGCGACTGCCCTCAGGAAGCCAATAGACTATCCTGGCCAGGACAAGATAGGCAATGGACTGATATGGGTAGTTGGATAGTAGATATGAACACACCAGGCGAGGTGGAATCTGGGAATTATGTTTTTACAATATGGGCAAATTCAACAGAAGGAACAGTTGAAAATGTACAATTTCGTATATCTATTACTATAGGTGAAGGTTCACAGGGAGGTTCAGATGTAACAGCTACTTCTCAGTCAAAAACAATTACAGATTCATCAGATGAGGCAACACGTTTTGATATCTCCTTTGACCTATCTAATGAATCATTTCAATATAATGACAATATCAATTCAGACGATTCAATAGAAATTGAATTAGAATATTCAGGAGGAGATCCGGGATTAAATCCAGTTACTGGTGGGCAATCTACTGAACAAATAGTTGTCCTAACCTCTAGCATTGAACATCCTGCAGGAATAACACAAGTCGGTATCAACCATTTTGAAGCACAATTTCCGATAATCAGTATAGAGGATTCTGCAGAACGCGTATCAGTATCTGTTAATGTTTGGAGTGCGTTTGGCACTTCTGACATTGATTCTAATGAATGGACGTTAGGAGTAGTTGGCTCCTCTTCAGGCAATCAAGGACATACTGCAGATTTTAGTAGCAAGTCAATGCAAAACGGATCTTACCAAGCTTCTTTTTATTGGTATTATAATGAAGCTCAAGCAATAAGTGATACTTATTCATTCTATATTCAAGCAAAAGATATTCAGGGCAATTATTGGAAAATATTTTCTAACCAAGAATTATATCTTGTAATACACGGCTATGAAATAGACAATGTAATTTCTCCAGGCAATATTAAGATTAACAATCAAACAGGGATTTCTAAAGTAAAAGCAGGCAATTCCTTTACTATAGATGTTACAGTTTCAGCTGAAGGCGATCCTTTGATTGCTTACAATCCAATTCCAGTTACAATAATTTGGGTTTCTGGATCAAATGAAGTAGTATTGTATGAAACAGCAGTATTTGCAACACCAGGTGCTTCAGCTTCAACATCTTTTAGATATACTTTTGACGATAATGGCGAGTATTTGATTAAAGTAATAATTGATAGAAATAATTTAGTTGCAGAATCTAATGAAAATAATAATGTAGCTGAATTTATTCTTGTAGTTGCAGAACCAGAAAAGCAAAGTACTATTCAATCATTCTTTGATGGAGTTACTGAAGGAGGAACAATAACCTTACTCGTTCTTGTTTCAGTTACTTCAATTGTTTTAGCAGGATATTTTGTAACTAGAGGAAAGGAAGAACTGGATTTTGATTGGGAGGAAGACGATGACTTCTAAGATGGACATTAGGGCGTATAAGCCAGCAGACGAAACATTTTATGATTATAAAGATGAAGAAGAAACCCCAAGAGGAACACACCATAACAAAGAAGACGATGAAGACATCAATAATTCAACAGTTGGACGATATGCTTCAGGTGAAGACTTCAAACACTGGCCATTCAAAGTAGGAAATGCAATGACTGATAATATTCCAAAAGATGTTCAACACAAAGTAAATGACGGCGGAAGTTCAGGATATTCTTCAATGGATAACTTCATGAAAGAAGATAGCGCTAAAGAGCAGGCTTGGGTAGATCGTGAAAATGAGAGCGTCATTTCACTTGCAATTAATAATTGGTTCGGTTTGAAGAGCTATATTTTATCTTTTTTCCCAAAGAAGGAATCTTAATTTTTTTCAGCCATTCAAATTCTGTAGGATCTTCCCATTTTGGTTTTAACGATGTTAAAAAGTTTTCTAATTCTCTAGCCATCTATAATTCCATCCTCAGTAATAGACACCAAAGCTTCATTTTCAGGCAGATGTGGGGAGTCTACTAGTCTGCAAACACGTTTTCCAGCCTTACCCCTTCTTAGATATACTCTAAATTTAGAAGTGTGTCCTACGATATTTCCACCAATAGGTTTCGTAGGGTCTCCAAAAAATGCAGCAGGATTTGATGAAACTTGATTAGTTACTACAACAGCAGCGTTATTCAAATCTCCAAATCTAGCCAATTCGGTCATATGCGCGTTAATCTTTCCTTGCCTATCTGCAAGAGTGCCTCTTCCGATATATTCAGCACGGAATGCCCCTGTCAAAGAATCAACAGCTAACATTTTGATAGGGCGTTCTTTTGCAATCTCATTAACTTTCTCTACCATTAGCATTTGCTGATGAGAATTGTACGCTCTTCCTACATGGATTTTACTTAAGACTTCGTCAGGATCTAAGTCAAGCGCTTTAGCCATAGAAATTATTCTTTCAGGTCTAAATGTGTTTTCTGTATCAATAATTGCAACTTCTCCTCCAAGACCACCTTGCTCAACTGGAAGTTGAGCATTCACAGCTAATTGAAGAACAAATTGAGTTTTACCAGAACCATATTGACCATAGAATTCAGTAATAGATTGAGTTTCCACACCACCACCTAATAATTCGTTAAACGCTTCAGCCCCAGTTGTAAGTTTTCCAACAGTGGCTCTTTTTTCCATTAATTCAGTTCCAGTTAGGAAAGATCCAATATTTGCAGCTTTTCTAGCTTCTAAGATAAATTTAGAACAAGATTCTTTACCAATTCCTGTGGCGTCCGAAAGGGTGCCAGGTGCTTGCGTTCCTATTGCTTCAAGAGTATCGTAACCAGCTTCTTTTAATTTTTCTGCAATTGCAGGCCCTACTCCAGGCAAATCTTCAACAATTTTTGCTTTTGCTTCGCTCATTTATGCCTCCTTGTAATGATTAAATCGAGGTTGGAAAATCAAACCTTGATCAGTCAAAGAATCTAATATTTCGTCAAGCATAGGGCCATCTATTCCTTCTAATGAAACAGCGATACCTAAATCATCGTAATATATTCCGTCTCCTTCATCTAGTTTCTTAATTTTTTCTAATACTTTATTTTCATTTTCAGAAGATTCTAATACAGGTTGTTCTTCTTTTTCAACAATATTCTCTTTAGTTTCTTCTTCAACAGAACTTTCCACAGTTTCTTCTACCACGTCATTTATGGAAGTAGTATTTGCAGGTTCAAATTCTCCAGTAAAATTAGTAGTTTCAGTAGCATTAGTTTCTCCATTAGCTAATTTTGTTAAACAATCGTATAATAGTGCGCTATAATTCTCAACAGCAACAGTAGGATAGAATTCTTTAGCTAGTTCAATTCCATCTTTTTCACGAATAGTCAAATTCATTTTGTTATATTCATCGTCATCAGCCCCGAATACTTTTGTTGCATTAATGCGTTTGATTAATTCTTCACAGGCTTTTATTGCCCAATGATTAATTTCATTCATAGGCACGGCCCTTACACCTTCTGGTTGTACGCTAACGTACGTCCTCTCACTGTCTTCAGGGGTTCTTGCCCTAACTTTTCCAACACAAAGAATAGGAACTCCATTTTCTAATTTAGACAATGCAGCAGCACCTTCAGGATTGTATTGTCCGGCCTGTAAATAGTAAAAATCTCCATTTGGATCAATAACTCGAGCAGTATAGAATGGATCACTTTCAGACCCTCTGTTTTCTAATTGATCTAAAACTCCACCAATTAATACGCGAGATAATTTTCCTCCAATTTCTGAAATTAAATATGTAGGCGAATATTCTCTATCTTCTACGTGTTTCTCTATTGCTCCATTTAATTCTTTAGCTAAAACAAGCACACCAGGTTCTCTTCTTTGAGCCATTTAGCTCTCCAGTGCAGCAAGAAATTGCCGAGCTGCGTTTGGCACATCAATTTCACTAGCAGCTTCGCAAGATTTAGCAAAAAAGGACAAACCATATTCATCAGACCTTGCAAACCCTCTTAATTTCAAAGGTTTTAGTAAAAGAGCATCTTCCATTTCTTCAACCAAAGCTTCAGGTCCAAAGTTTTCTTTTACAAACTCCAAACATGAATCTAAATCTCTTCCAATTAGTTTTTCAGTGATTTCTCGATTCAAATATGCAGTACACGAGCCACTTCCATCATCAAAGATCATTTTTACTCTTAAATCAGGTTCAGCATTTTTACGATCGTCTCCATTTCGAATTAATCTTTTAGTTTCTTTATCTCTAAAAATAAGCCCACTTCCTTCTCTAATGTTGAAGACATGACCTTCAATAACGGCATCTGAAGCCCCATTACGCTCATCTAATTGGGCTAATGTATAGTTCATTCCAGCTTCATAGTCAGAAAGAGTTGGAAGATCATCCTCTTCAAGTTCAATAAATTTAGAATATTCACCAAACTGTAAGTCAGGCCCATTGAATTCTTTAACATATGCATTTTCTACTAAGTAAGCTTTTCCAGCTACTATCTTATGGTCTTCCCACGATGTAAAGCGACATGTTCCACTTTGGTCACCTATATTTCCTCCGAAAATAGTTTTTTCTTCACCTTTTATACTTATCCTGCGAGGTTCAACATCTATTATTCGTAATTTAACTGATACATTTCTCATTCCAGGCTTGAGATTTACTACTTCAATTTTTTGTCCAGCTTGAGAATTATTATTTTTAACAATTCCTAAATCAAGTTCTTTCAAATCATTATCTTCGATTGCTTTTATGATTGCGCGATCTCCAATATTTACAGTAATAATATCATTCCAACTTTTGGTGTATGCGTTTGAAATTTCAACAACATCATTTGGTTGAAATTTGAATTCATCGTTCCAAAAAGTATATCTTAATTTGCTACTAGAATCTCCTATTTCACCTTCATAAATCGTTTTTGTAGATCCTTCTTTAGTATTGATTTCTTTTTTGTATACTGATATAATCTTAGCCTTGAAGCTCACACTATTTTCCCCAGGTCCAACTTGAGCGAGTAGTTTTTCTCCCCCAATATTTAATTCATTTGGATTTCCATAATGTTTTCTTACTATAGATTCTTTCGCAGTAGCTAAATCAATTCCATATTCATCTACATATCTTTTTAGTTCGTTTGCAATTACATTGCGTTCTAGCTTATCTCCGATAGCTTTTACAATATCGTCGATGTGTTTCTCAAAATTAGGTTCGTTTTCTTGCATTAGAGTATCTCCTTGTTTTTTAGATTCGGACTCCACCCAAATCTATCCATTACTACCAGTCAGGGTATATATACTTTTGGGTTTTACTCCTTTTCCCCCTAAATGCCTATAAGGTTGTAATGGGGTTTTACCTACCTCAGGGAAGTATTATAATCGGCCCTCTCGTCGCAAAAATAGGTTGATAACTTGAAAGTAGATGAATTAACACCAAGAACAGGTCGTGTAAACATGCCTGTTAAGGTAATAAGTTTGGATGAACCACGTTCCATGGATAATGGTACAATGGTTTGCGAAGGTTTAGTTGGAGATGAAACAGGTACAGTGATAATGAGTTTCTGGAATGATGAAATAGAAGAAGCTCAAAATGATGTTGTTTTAGATTTGAAAGATGCTAGAGCTAATTTAGTAAGAGGACACATGCGCTTAAGCTTAGGAAAGAAAGGTAGTATGAAAAAATCAGATACTACATTAGATACCATTAAGCAATCTGTAAATCTTTCTGATCTTGAGTATGAAATGCCTCGTATGGGAGGTAGAGGGCGAGGAGGCCCAGGCCGCGGCGGCCCAGGCCGTAAACCTTCTGGCCGTTGGGGAGATTTAATGAAATTAAAAAGAGATACGGGCAATAAGAAATTCTTTAACAGAGATGAAATGACCGAAGAGCAGATAGTCGCAGCCATTAAGGAAATGGGAGGCGAGTAACCCTGGCAAGAAGAGGGAGGCATAGGCGCAGAGGTCCAAGTAAAGCACAGCCTCCAGTAAGAAAAGATAAAAAAATCCAAAAAAGAAATAAACCAAAGGCAATGCTAGACGAAGGCCGTCGAACAGAAATGATTTATTTTTTAAAAGAAGTAGTTTCAGATGCAGGAGTTTCTGATAAATCTGCAGAACCTTTTTTAGCTTCTTTAGCAGCTAAAGGTTCAAGAGAATCAGTAAGTAACGCAGTAGAATTTCTAGATTTAAAAATAGAAGAAGAATTTATTTCTGAAGAAGTACGCGACCCCATCAAGAAAATAATGAGACGTTTTACTAAATATCGTTAAATGAGCACAATTCCTAGAAGGAGTAATTTAGGACAGCATTGGAATTTAAAAGATAAGACAATTTTTCTAAATCATGGTTCATTTGGAGCTTGCCCAAGTGAAGTTCTTGAATATCAAAATAAATTAAGAACAGAACTCGAGAGCGATCCAGTAAATTTTTTTGATGTTACGTCAAAAAAATTATGGGCTGAAGCAATAAAGAATTTTTCAAAATTTATTAATGCAGATAAAGAAGGATTAATTTTTGTCCCAAATGCAACATCAGGAGTTAATACAATTTTACGTTCATTAGATTTAAATTTAGGAGATGAAATACTTATTCTAGATCATACTTATCAAGCTTGTTGGAATACGGTTGATTTTGTAACTGAAAGATCTGGAGCTAAAACAGTAATTGTACCATTACCTTATCCGATTAAAAGTCCGGAAGAAGTAACTCAAACAATTTTGAGTTACACTACGGAAAAAACAAAATTAGCTTTGATTGATACTGTAACAAGTCCAACAGGTATTAGATTGCCGTTTGAAGAGATTGTAAACCAACTTCAATCTAAAGGAATAGATGTATTATTAGATGCAGCACACGGGCCAGGAATAGTTCCATTGGATTTACAAAGACTTAGACCTGCTTATGCTACAGGTAATGCCCACAAATGGTTGTGTACACCCAAAGGCTCAGCATTTCTTCATATTAGGGAAGATAAAAGAGAACAGATTCGCCCTCTTTCAATTAGTCATGGAGCTTCAGTAGGAGGAAATGTAGATGAAAAAATACGTTTAGAATTTGATTGGACAGGAACTCAAGACATAACTCCGTGGTTATGTATTTCTAAAAGCATAGAATATGTTGGAAGCTTAGTCGAAGGAGGATGGGAAGAAATCATGGAGCATAACAGAAATTTAGCATTAGAAGCTAGAAATATTCTTCTCGATGCCTTAGGCACTCCAAAATTATGTCCGGATTCAATGATAGTAGGATTATCGGCCGTAGTTTTACCAGAAGCTGATATAGCTATAAAATCAGTTTTGGAACCAGATCCCCTTCATACTTTACTGTATGAGAAATATAACATACAAGTACCAGTTTTTGGATGGCCGCATCACAATAGAAGATATCTTCGTACGGCATCTTATCTTTACAATACAATTGAAGAATATATATATTTAGCAGAAGTTTTGAAAGAAGAAATTTGACCGGACATTTTTAAAACAGGCAAATCTGCACACAATTCCTATGAATTCGGATGACGAAAAATTTGAGGATTTGCCAGAAGACGAATTAGAGGAAGAAGAATTAACGGAAAAAGAAGAATCTGAAGAGGAAGAAATAGATCCAGATGCCCCCCTCCGTCAACCTAT
>CAZVIT010000019.1:0-4960 GCA_964626865.1 uncultured archaeon
TTTCAACAAAGATAAATCCACGAAGTTTTGAAGGTGCTAAAATAGCATAAATTGGAGCTCCACTTCTGCGTACTCTGTCAGCTAGTCTTTCGCTAGCAGTTCTTTCATGTCCAATTTGGGATTTCATGGTGTAAATCTGTGTATCGGATGATGGTTCATTCAACACCTCTTCAGTATTTTCTTCTTCTTCGATGAATTTTGCCATTTTTAAATTCCTAATAAATCTGCAACAATAGGTGGCGCTTTCAACCACACATAATATACAATAAATCCAATAGCCCCTACAATACCTATTCCAATTCCAACAACCCATGAACTCTTCACAAATTCGTCAGCAGTTGGTTTACGGGCTAATCGTAATACTCGACCATATTGCCCTCTACCAATTCTCTTGAAACGTTCTTCAAGCTTTTCTTGCGTTTTCCATACTTTGTTGATAAAGCCCATATTGCTAATGTACGAAATCTATTCCGTATTTACTTTGCATACGATCATCTACTCCGTCAGGCGGTCCCAATATCTGAGAAGATTTGACACCGGTAACTACAAGCATCACACGAATTTGATGCTCGAGAGTAGAATCTATCGAAGCTCCCCAAATGATTCGAGCATCTTTATTAATCTTACTATGAACTTCTCTAACAACTTCATGGGCTTCTTGTAGCGTCATATCATCACCACCAGTTACATTTACTAAAGCACCTTTAGAATCGTCTATATCTAATTCCAATAAAGGTGAAGTTAGTGCAGCAGTTACAGCATCAGATGCACGTGTAGCACCTTGCCCCTCACCCATTCCAATCATAGCAACACCTCCGCTAGACATGATAGAACGCATGTCTGCAAAATCAATATTTACAAGACCACTATGTGATGTAATTTCAGTCATACATTTGATAGCATTTCCTAGTATTTCATCAGCTTGCCTAAATGCTAAATTTAGAGGTAATTGAGCAATCTCATCACTGAGAAGTCGATCATTAGGTATCACGATTACAGTATCAGCACTTTTTCTTAATTTTTCAAGGCCAATTCTCGCATTTCTAGATCTGCGTGCACCTTCATTACTAAATGGCAATGTAACTATTGCAATGGTTAATGCTCCACTTTCTTTGGCTAATTTAGCGATTACAGGTAAAGATCCAGTACCAGTACCTCCTCCTAGGCCGCCAGTTAGAAATACAATGTCAGCATCTCTACATGCCTCTAGAATCTCGTGGCGTGCTTCTTCAGCAGCCCCTTCTCCAATGTTTGGTTCGGATCCCGCTCCTAATCCTTTAGTCAAAACCTTTCCAATAAGCATTCTGTGTGGAACAGTGGTATTTAGAAGATGTTGAGCATCAGTATTTACAGCTAATAATTCTAATGAGGTCATTCCTTCCTTATATAATCGGAGTAATGTGTTATTTCCAGCTCCACCACTTCCTATGATAAGAATATTTGTCTTTAGTCTAGATACTAGAGCTTGCAATTCACTTTCATCAGTTTCACCTGTAAAAGCGCTTTCGTCAGCGAGAGCTTCTTGCAAGGGGTCCTCATTCATTATTTAATCGAGTTTAGTTCACTATATAAAATCAATCTATCTTTTTTACGACTAATACCTTATTTATAGCATTGGGTTCTAAAGATAGCAATGAACAAATTGCTCTTTAGTGCATTTCGCCCGAAACGAGTGATTAATTTCTTAACATTTCCAATTTTATTTTTATTATTTAGCACATTTCGTCGAAAACGGATGATTACTTTTTTAGTATTTTCAATTCTATTTCTTCAAGTTGTTTTAGTACCTACTGCAGTAGGCCCTCCAGTTATTCAAACAGATTACGGAACTGCAAAAGAATTAGATACTTTCTTTAAAAGTGTCAATGAGAGAAATGATGGGATTAATGACACAGTTGTAAGTGAATTAAATTATGTTCGTTCCCTACATGAGGGAAATGAACTTGATTTTTCATTACTAAATAACAGAGAGATGTTGTTATATTCTAAAAATGAAAATGACAATGTTAACGCTTCAATAGATTATGAAAATATAGATTATGACTTCTCAGATAGAGGTTTAGTTCCTTTTGAAGTAAACGATCCAGAACCAATTCGGGCAGATATAATTGAAACAATGTTAGGCGAATCAGATTTTTATCAAGAATCGTTTTTGGGTTCAGCAGCCTCATTATTTACAGAGACTTATCTGATTTATTGGGCATATGATGCAAATGGTAACGGAATTATTGACGTTGGAGGTTGTGGAGATACTCCATTACCAGGAGAGCCTTGTGAAGAAGGTGTAGTAGATGCAGATCTTATTTCAACAATATGGGGAGCTTCAACAGCTATTTTATCAGCCTGGTTTGAGCAATTTGGTTTTGAAGGAATTGCAGCAGTAATAGTTTCAGCATTATTAGATGGAATAGATGATAGTGATACTTCATGGGAAACAATAGATGTAAATGAAGATGGTGTAAACGATATTAGAGTAAGGTTGGTGCCAGTAATAAATGATCTTATTAATGATCAAACAGATTTGAACCCAATAAATGGTGATGTAGGTGTTGAAGCTAATTTAGGCATTGCATTTGAATTTCAAGAGATTTCAGATGATTTGAATCAGACATTAGATGTTGCTGTAGTTAGAGGGTTGACATATCAAGATGAAAATAATGACGATCAAACTTACGTTTGGGGAATTAATACACAATTTCCTCCTAATGAAATACCAGATGAATATACTTTAAGTGTAGTTGTCGAGGAATTTATTTTTACAATAGGACCAGATAGTGGAGGAATTGGTATTAATCCTGGAGATGTGGATTATGTAAATGCACCATATGAGATTTCTGTAAATTTGAATAATAAAACAGGAGATTCGTTCAATAATGGCATAGATTCTTTGGATATTGTAGTTGGCTATCTCAAATATAACTGGAGCAAAGGTACTTTTGCAAATCCAGGAGATGCGTTGGAAGAAGTAACGTTTATCAAAGCAGCTTTAGACAATCCCAGAGGTAAAATTCCAGATGAGTTAAAAATTAGAATAGTTTCTCAAACGGAAGATGATGTTGAGAAAGACTCGATTGAAGTATATGCACCTTCATCTGAAACTAAGGAATTAAATGAGACTAATAAGAAATTTGATTTAGGGTTTGAATATTATGAGTATAATGTAGCACCTTCAGATGGCTCAGATTCGTTCTTATCACATATAGTTGCAGACGTAAGTGGCTTACCCGTTTGTGAAATAGATTTAAGTGGGGATGAAATTTGTCTTGATGAGCTAAATATGCCAGAGGCTTCTTTGTGGCTTGAGGTGAGAAATGAGTCAACATCAGAGAGAAATTGGACAGTTATTGAGTTTCATTCAACCCAATCAATAGATTCGATAGTTTATGGAGATTATGAATATTACACAGAAGATGGGCGGGAACCTACATGGTCCGATCATGATTATAAATTATTTACAGGACTAGAAATTACAAATTTACCTGAAAATTTAATATTACAAGGAAATCTTAAACTTGATGATTCTAATGATAATTCTTTTGTTGGTAGTGATCCAACTGCTGTAGATGATTCTGCTGTAGGAGGTTTGATTAGTGATTTATTATTAGGTTTGGCAGGTAGAATAATCTATGTTGGAGATTTGTTAAGATCAATTCCTCAAGCCGTTTTACAATCGACAATAGGTGAAGGAGACGGTCAGGTAGAGATAATAATGAGAACTAGAGATGATGAATTGGCTTATTTAGATGATTTATTTGTCTTCCTTACTAGCGATAAATATCTTGATTTAGATGACGGAAGTGGAGATGATTTTTTTGCAATTTATAATCAGTCTGCCTTTTTGGATTCAAATGCCCCCGATAATAGATCATCACTATCTTTTAAAAATCTTGATTATAGTTTTAGTGCAAGAGTAACAGATGTTGGTGATATAAGTTTTTATTCACAAGAAGGTTTTACTAATGTCTCATTAGATATGAAACCTTCGCGAGATAAGCCATTTAGAGTTTATTTTGAAGGTATAGGTAGTAATGAAGAAACGACTCATTGGGCAAATATAACATTGAGTAATATTCCTTCCAGTATAAATTTGAATATTGATAATGGTAATTTACAGTATGCTGGAGGAAATAATTCTGACCAATTAATCAATTATATTACTTTTACTAGCTTTGCAAGTGGCATTTATTCAAGAATTCAATTAGAGCACCTCCCAGGTTCAGCTGAAATTGTAAGTTCAGGAGGCGATCTTAGATTAGTTACAGATAGCTGGTTTAATTTTTCATTTTTAATAACGAATGTTACAGAGAATGGAAAAGCTACAGGATGGATTTGGGATACTTCCTACAATGGTAGTTCAGTTATGCTTTATCAAGACAATATGGGGCAGGAAGGAGAAATTGCAAGTTTAGCAGGAGATCTTAATTGGATTAAATCATTGCGTCTTGATGGAGATGGAACTGGCGAATTAGCAGATTTTAAAATAACGCATAGGCAACCAGTTCAATTTAAGGTTGGAGCTATTGATGATACAACTTATGAGGAAGATTATATGGGATTAGATGCTTATGTTTTTGTAGATAGTCTTCCAGCAGAGATAGTAGTAGCAGTACCTTTATTGAATTCATCAGCAATTCTTGGTGGTGGAGTTTCTGAAGTAAATGATTTAGAAGATGTTGCTCAATTTATAGAAGCTTTGTCAGAAATAGGAAAAGCTTTGGTGGATACTGTTGCAGGCCTATCTATTAATTTAGTTACTAATGTCGAGTCTTTTGAAACTGTAGCTAGATTCTTTTACGATGTTGATGAAACAGTTTCGGTTACAGCCTGGGTTGACAAAGGAAATATTTCATTACTTGATGAGGAACCAGTTTGGGTTGAAGGACTTTGGTCTAGCCAGAAAGATATTGGAGATGAAACAATTCTTGGAGCTCGTATGCTTTTCAAAGATTTACCTCAAACA
>CAZVIT010000019.1:5060-15832 GCA_964626865.1 uncultured archaeon
GGCGGAATGGATGCAAAGGTTTACATTAGAGGAATTTCACCTAAAGTCTCACTTAATTTACTTGATATTGAAAATGTAGGAACCACTGTAGATTTAGTACTTGAAGATTTCAATAATGATTCTCCAGCAATGAGCAGTATTTTGGTTGACGTTACAAATTTTGCTAATAGAAGTGTTTTATTAAGAATAGATGATTTACCAGAGGAAGTTGATGTTAATTTATCAATATTTTTATCAGATTTAGAAATCTCAGAAGTTCATTATCAACACCATGCCCCTATTGTAGGCAATATCTCACTATTGACTAATAAACCATTAGGTTCTTTATTTGCATCTATTGATGATGAGGGATCACAAACAAGTCTAGAACTTTCAGTTCCAGAGGTTCCCGAAAGAATAAATTTAGATATTAATCTAGGCGACGATATCTCAACTAATTTTAGTTCATCTAGCGCCCCTTCAAGAATAATATTGGGTATTGAATCTGGAGATACTACAGGAATGGACAAAGCCTGGACTCATGGTATTGTATTGAGACAGGATGAACAGGGTGATCTTCTTAGAATGTTTTTAGAAGGAACAGTAACTTTAGCTAAGTTATCAACTGAATTTGGAGAACCAGATAAGATAAATTTAGAATTAGGAGATTGGTCACCTTCATCAATATATCCTTGGATTTATTTAGATATAAACAGAGGAAGAAATGAAACAGCTATAGAATTATATTTAGATGACGTTCAGCAAAATAACAATATTCAAGCTTATTTCCAAACAGGAAGGACAGAAGAGAGAGATTTAGATGCTATTTTTGATATACATCAGACTGCAGGAATAGGCCGGGCTTATCTTAGAACACACAATGAGACAAGACCTTCATTCAATGAGGTTTATTTTTCATCAGTTCCTAATGATCTTCGCGCAGATGTCATAGTTGGTAAAGAAATAGATATTATTTACGAGGCAGACAAGGGAATAGATTATGTCTGGGTCAAGACAGCTAATAGGGATTATGGTTCTTGGAAATCGGCACAAGCGATAGTTCATGATGTACCGGAGTCATTTCATATGGGTATCAATCCTAATTTTGAGTTTGATATGGATGAATCCTTTGTATTCCAAGGCTTTCCGGATTTATTTGTAACTACTAGTTCTCAAGAGATTGATATTATGTTATTAGTTGATGAAGGGTATACTGGAGGCCATTCAGGTACTTTTATAGATGTTAAAAATGTAGGCGACAACACCTCGATGTTACTAGATGGCGTCAATTACGTTATTGATTCACCACAAGGTATTGAAAGCGCATATCTTAGTACAACAACATCACCTGCAACACCTGAATTCCATTTGGATTATATGGTAATTCATGCAAGCGATATAAAGCATGTAGAAATAATCCCCAATCAATTATTTGGTTTATATCCTATTTTTGAGTTAGAAGATTGTCAGGGGGGTCAATTATCGTTTGCAATAGGAGGTGAACTGACATTAGGTCCAGTTGAATTAGAGACATCCGCAGTTATGATGGATGTCCGTGTAAAGGAGATTGGGGGATACAATATTCTTCCAACATGGCTAGGAGTACAAAAGAATGGAATGAATACTGAATTTGGAGAAGGCGAGAAACATTATATCATGCCAGAACCAGGAATGAGTTTAATTTCTTCAATAGGGGCGACATTATGAATTCAGCAGAACAACGCAAGATAGTAGCAAAGTTTGCAGCAGTAGTAGTATCAATCATTTTAGTATTACTATGTTATTCATATCTTTTACCAAGAACTGAAGTAGAAATAGACACAGTATATCATAGTTCATATTCAGGTTTATTTGTACAATCAAAGGTAAGCAATACAGGAACTAATCCAATTACAGATCTTAAAGTGAAATTAGCAGTTTGGAATTCCACAGAGTTACTTCAGACTGAAACACATTATCCTGGAGTTTTGAACGCTAAGCAATCTGTAAAATTACCCGTGTTAATTTTTGATGGCCCACATGCCGATTCTTATGACTTAATAATTTCAATGGAATTTAACTCAGAAGAAGGTAAACAAGTTTTGAATTATAATTATAAAATTGCAGATTATGGAAATCTAGCTTGGCACGACCAATATTTTAGTTTTTAGTACACGCTAATTTTTTTATTATCCAGTCGCTAGGTGGTTCCGACTTAACCCCGGACTTAACCCCATGAGCAAACATATAATTTCAGCTTCAGAAATGGAGCGATACGGATATTGCCCATTATCTTGGTATTTGGATTTAAAAGGTATAGATGCAGAGGGAGAAGAGGTAACATCAGGTGTTGAAAAACATAAAGAAATTGGTACTTCGTTAACTAAGTTGTTGGTAGAAGAAGAGAAGTCCCGTGAAACATCTTCTACGTTGTTGATAGTGGTCGGAATGATAATGGCAGTTGTTACTGTGGCACTTATCATTCTTTGGATTGCTACAGATAGTTTAGGTCTTAATTTAGGAGTTATACTTTTGATAATAGGGATAGGTTGGATGTTGGTCGCTTCTTTTTTTCTTTATAAACTTTTAGTATCTACAGAAAAAATTGATAAACTAAGAGATGATTATAAATTAGGTGAAGAAACCATTGAAACACCAGATGGTTTAACAGATGAAACTCCTATTTTGAAATCATCAACTTATAATTTAGCAGGTCGACCAGATTACATAATAAAAAAGGATGAAGATCGTATTCCAGTTGAAGTTAAGACAGGTAGACCTCCCAAGGCTCCATTTTTTAGTCATGTATTGCAAATTGGAGCTTATTGTTTACTTGCAGAAGAGACTTTTGAGAAAAAACCACCATTAGGTCAAATAAGATACGGTTTTGATAATAAACCACATGAAGTAATTTGGGATGGAAAGTTAAAAAATCTTGTAATTGATAAATTGGAAGAAATGAATGATATTATTGCTGGAAAAATGGAAGCACATAGGAATCATAAAAGGGCAGGTAAGTGTAATAGTTGTTCACGAAGGAAGAGCTGTCCAGAACGTCTAGAATATAATTCATAGGCATAAATACTTATATTGACTTTCTAATTGAGGCATTCTACATGGTTCCCGTGAAAGTAGCTATCTCTGGTCAGCCAGGTACTGGTAAAACCAAAACTGTTCTGAGAATTGCTAAAATGGTTGAAGAAAAATTCAGTATAGGTGGATTTACCACACATCCTATAGAAGAAGAGGGAGAAGTTATAGGTTATAATCTTAAAAATTTTATAACTGAGGAAGAGGAATTGTCTGCTTCTGTGAGATGGGATGTTAAACCAAAAATTCCAGGAAGAAATCCAGAATCCACACCATTAGGAATTAGGCTTGATGCAGTTAATAGAATTGCAACGGCCTCAGTTGAGAAGGCTATCGAAGAGTCAGATTTAATTTTAGTTGACGAGGTAGGAAAATTAGTTTCCGAATCCAAGGAATTTAGTGCAGTTCTCAAAGAGGCACTAAAGTGCGGTAAACCCATGCTAATAACAATGCATAAACGTTCTAGAAATCCATTACTTCAATCAATTAGAAAACGAGATGATTTACGTACTCTTGAAGTAACTCCTATTAATTCTGCAATTTTACCTTCAAAAGCAGTCAATATATTGAAAACTGGAATGGTTTGATCGAGCATCAAGAAGGTAAAGCAAACTTTAGAGCAAATCTTTCAGGTAAAGATAAGGGCCCAGGAAAAATCAAGGGGGTTTTTTACAATCCCTCGATGAAATTTAGTAGAGATTTAAATGTCGAATTTGCAAAAAAGTTAAATTTCAAAGGCTTATTTCTAGATGGGATGGCAGCCTCAGGTATTCGAGGAATTAGACTTGCACTAGAGTGCAATTTTAGTGTTGAATTTTGTGATACTTCTAAATTAGCAATAGAAACAATAAAGAATAATTTAAAATTAAATAATATTAATTCAAAAGTATTTCATAATGATGTTCAAAATCAGGTGAAGGAAAAAAAATATGATTGGATAGATATTGATCCTTTTGGTACACCTGCACCATATCTCGAATCAGTAATTGAAAATGTGGCAAAAGGAGGAATTTTAGGTATAGCTGCTACAGATACTGCAGTTCTTTGTGGTGCCAAGCCATCAATTTGCTTTAAAAGATATGGTTCTTATTCAATGAAAAGAGTAGCTGCAAAAGAAGTAGGAGTAAGGATATTATTAGGTAGAATTGAGACTTTAGCTAGGAAATACAACAGAAGTATTGAACCATTATTATCTTATTCAGAAGGACATCATTTACGCGTTTTTCTAAGAATTGTTAATGAGAAAAACAATCAGCTTAAATGGCTTAATTATGATATGGAAGTTTTAGATGAAGAAGTTACAGATTCAGCAGGTCCAATTTGGATGGAGAAAATAATCAATTCAGATTTCGTCCCAGAAAATTGTGAAGGGCAATTGGGTAATTTTTTTGAGATATTAAAGAAAGAAGCTAATGGACCTCCTGGCTTATTCGATATAAATGATATAGCAAGAGCTGCACAAATAGGTCAAACTCCTAAAAAAACAAAAATAGTAGAATGCTTAGAGAAGGAAGGTTTTTTTGCGAGTAGTAGCACTTTTTCCCCTCTAGGAATTAAAACAAATGCCCCTCTTCACATAAGAATCAAAGCGATTGAAATTGCCCAATCTTTATAATGACCCTTTTTGTCCATGCAATCCTATGGAAGTTACAGTAGTAAACAAAACTAAAAACGAATTGGAGTTTGAAATTCATGGTGCAAGTGAGACTTTACTTGGACCTCTTATGAATCACACACTTGCAAATTCAAATGTTGAATATGCTTCTTACTACATGGGCCACATAGTACTAGATAATCCTAAATTTTATGTTCGTACAAAAAAAGGTACACCAAAAGCTTCAATTTTGAAAGCTGTTGAAAAAATAATCGCAGATATAAAAATCACTAGTAAAGCGATTTCAAAGTGAATGAGTGTAGTTAGTCAACATGTCGTTGGCTCAGAGTCCTTTTTTTCAAAGACCCCCGGTATAGGTGGTAAACTTAGAAAGCAATCAGATGATTTTGAAGTTGAAGAAGTAGTTTCTATACCTGGCCGTTCACATTGGATTTGGATGCAGGATAGTTCTAATGGTAAGCATCAGATAGTAAAAATTAAAGCTAAAAATTGGGATACTCACGTTCTAGTAAAGGAATTATCTCGCAAGTTGCATATAGGTCAAAAATCTATTGGGTTTGCAGGAACAAAAGATAAGAGAGCAATAACCACTCAGCATTTTTCAATTAAAACATCAGTAGATAAGTTGTCTAAAATTGATTTAGAAAATATAGAAGTAGATTTTTTACATAGTTCAATAAAGCCTATTCGTTTAGGTAATTTGGTAGGAAATAAATTTAGAATAAAAATAACAAATTCAGAAAATAATGAAGAGATTA
Source organism: uncultured archaeon (assembly GCA_964626865.1). Taxonomy (GTDB): domain Archaea; phylum Thermoplasmatota; class Poseidoniia; order MGIII; family CG-Epi1; genus CG-Epi1. Next base: position 10,482 of record CAZVIT010000019.1, read on the forward strand.
TAAATAATATTTTTTCAGATCTAAAGGGATTCTTCCCTAATTATTTTGGTGTACAACGATTTGGAGCAGTAAGACCAATCACTCATATTGTTGGAGAAAAAATAGTTCATGGTGATTATGAAGGTGCAGTTTTTGATTATCTTACAATTAGCTCGCCAAATTTTGCAGGTCACGAAGGTCGTGAATATTTATCTAAAACTAGAGATTTTGCAAAATCTTTAGAAAAATTCCCACCACACATGTTGTTTGAAAGGCAACTTTTAGGTCATTTATCTAGAAATGCAGATGATTATACAGGAGCTATTCTTCAACTTCCTGAAAGTTTGTCTAAAATGTTAGTACATGGATATCAAAGCCTAATTTTCAACAAAGTTCTTGACATGAGAATAAGAGAAGGTATTGATGCTTGTTTACCTCAAATTGGAGATTGTGTTATGCCTGCAGATGGATATGGAGGTCCAGATCAAAGAGTTACAATTGAAGTTACTAAAAGAAATCAATCTAAATTATCAAAAAGATGCCGTGAAGGTAAAGCTTGGGTAGCTGGATTATTGCCTGGGGCTAAGAGTTCTTTTTCAAAAGGAAGACAGGGTGAGTTGGAAAAGGAAGTAATGGATGGATTTGGAGTGAAATTTGAAGATTTTGTAATTGATGAAATACCTGAATTATCATCTTATGGAATGTATAGGCCATTATTTCAAAAATATAATGATATTGAAGTTGATTTTGATTCAGAAGATCCCATTTTTAGTTTTTGGTTACACAAGGGCACTTATGCCACCTCTTTTTTACGTGAAATAATGAAATCATTGGATGTGACTGTTTATTGAATAAAGTTAATTGTATAATATTTGATTGTGATGGGACGTTGGTAGATAGTGAACCTTTGACTAATAAAGTTATAGCTGAAATGGCCGGTGAGCTTGGAATAAAAATGACTGGGGAGGAAGCAACTAGTTTATGGGGTGGTAAGACAATTGATGCTGTTGTTTATGGTATGAAAGAAATGTCAGGAAAAGATTTACCTGAGGATTGGGTTTCTAGGTTAGTGCAAAATGTATCTAATGCTTACAAATATGATTTAGTTCCTATGGATGGAATTTCAGAAGTATTAGATTCTTTGAAAATAGCAACTTGTGTAGCTTCGAATGGGCGACCAGAGCATGTTGAAAATTCATTGAAAATAGCAGGACTTTACAAGTATTTCCAGGGCAAAGTTTATACGGCTTCTGAGGTCAAATACCCTAAACCTGCTCCAGATCTATTTTTGTATGCTGTGGATAAAATGGGGTTCTCAAACGAAGAATGTGTAATTATTGAGGATAGTATTCCAGGTATTACTGCCGCAGTTAGAGCCGGAATACGCGTTCTTGGCTTAGTAAAAATGAGTTCAAAAAAAGAAATAGTTGAGGCTGGTGCCGAACCTTTTACAAACATGCGTGAATTACCTAGATTATTAGGTTTGTAATGAGTGATTCAGAGATTAAACAGGAGTATTTGGTCAAAGTAGAGGATGAAGTTTATGGTCCAATTTCTGAAGAGAGATTAATAGAGGACTTAGGTAAAGGAAATTTGTCTAAAGATGCAAGATTCTGGGATGGAGAAGATTGGCTGCCTATAGGTTTTTTATTAGAGAATAATGTTTGGAACGGTGACAATTGGGGTGAAAAAAAAGAAATTATGACAGATGGCCCCCCTCTTCCAGCTAATTTGGCATGGAAGGACACACAAGTAGATGGTAGATGGTTGATGATTTATGGAGATCATTTAGTTATTGATGGTGGAGGTTTCCGTAAAGAAGATATTGGCTCTTTATTAACTGGCGAACCACGTGAAGGTGGAATCCCAATTCCAAAAATTTTAAATGTAAGCGTAACTAAATATGAAAATCATTCAAAAATAGAAGTTAGTAGTTTTCATAAAATGTATGAAGTATATACTTTAGTTTGCAATTTAACGAACGATGATACGGATTCTTTGGTTAAAGAATTAAATAATTCTGACGTTAGAATTAGTTTTTCTTAGAAATGAGGTTCTAATTTTTGCATAATTGCATCTTTAGGCATAGCGCCAACTAATCGATCTACTAGTTTACCATTCTTGAAAATCATCATTGTTGGTATAGACATAATCCCATGTTGAGATGAGGTATTTGGATTCTCATCGGTATTCATTTTAGCTATAATTACATTGTTATTTTCAGAAGCAATTTCTTCCAAGACAGGTCCTAGAGCTTTGCAGGGGCCACACCAGGGAGCCCAGAAATCAACTAGAACGAGCCCATTGTCGTCAACTGTATCTTGAAAATTCATATCTGTTACTTGAATTGTACTCATTTTTTTATTTTCCCATAGCCAATTAACAAAATAATTGTAGCTATATTTTTTACATTAGGAGTCTAGTTATAGCCTTTTTGATAGGTGCATATGTCCGCAACTTACAAATAGAGTGCAAGATAATAATTGAACATAAAGAGGCATTTGTATGAAAATAGGAATATTTTACGGGTCAAGTACAGGCAATACTGAAACTGCAGCAGAGTTAATCTCAGAGAATTTTAGTGATCATGACTGTACAGTTCAAGATGTAAGTTCAATAGAACCAGACGATTTACTTGGATATGATTTTTTACTTTTAGGTATTTCAACATGGTATGTAGGTGAAGCTCAGGATGATTGGATTGATCTTTTAGATGATATGGAAGGCATGGATTTCAAGGGGGTGAAATTTGCCATATTTGGACAAGGCGATCAATTAGGTTATCCCGATACTTTCCAGGATGGAATGGGTATGGTTTACGAAAGAATGATTGAAGGCGGAGGTGTAGCTTTAGGTTTTACATCAACAGAGGGATATGATTTTGATGAATCCAAGGGAGTTATTGATGGTCAATGGTGTGGTTTATCATTAGATGAAGACAATCAAGGAGAACTGACAGACGAGAGAATAGAAAGTTGGTGTGAAGAATTACACAAACAACTTTGAATCTTTTTTCTAGATTCTAAAAAACGGCCAGCTGCCACCCTTTGTCAACAACTTGATTGATTCTTTTAGGCGCCGAAGAAGTTGTAAACTTATACTCACCCATTGTGGGCGTCAAACCTCTTTCATTTAATGAGGCTCCACAAAGAAAAACAGGACTTCCTAATTCATGTATAACACCTATAGAAGCTTGTATTTCTTTTCTAAAGTTTTCATTTCCTTCCTCAAGCCATTCAACACCTTCACCTTGCAACATTAAGGCTATATTTCTCCCATCTCCAGCTTGGTATTCGGCCATTCTTAAAGCCTCAGCAGCTCTTTTGTATTCATTTACGCCGCTAATAATAATGTATAAAATTCCTTTTGAAGCCATCAGTTCTGAACAATAATTTTAGCCGCAGTCTCTCTATCGAGTGTGAAATTGCCTTCATCGGTTTCTACATTGTAAATTTTGTTATCTGACTCTTTAAGCATTAATTTGTTACCCGGTTTAATCCCTTTATCTTCTAATATTTTTGATAGCTCATTATCTTCAAATATCAATTTAACTGTGCCAGTCTTGCCTTTTCTAAAATTACTTAATGGTAAATATTTAAGCTTTTGATTATCTTCAATATTTATTTTGTGACAAAAGAGTTCAGATTCTTTTTGAGGATCGACTCCTAAGAAAGTAGTAAGTTTGTGCTCTACATCTCTTGTTAAAACATGTTCCATTCTGCATGCCACTTCAGAAGCTTCTTCGCCTTCTACACCAAGTATTTCAGTTAAAAAACGTTCAAGAATGTTAAAGCGATGTTCAATTACGTCTGCTACATGTTGACCTTGTTTGGTCAGGTGCACACCATGATATGGTTCATAATCTACAAGCCCTAAATCTCCTAAACGTTGTATCATTTCGGTAACTGTCGCGGGCTTCAATTCAGTTTTTAATGCAAGATCAGAAGTTCTTACTCTTTTTTCATCTGCAGCTAGTTGATTTATATTTTTAATCATCATTTCTGCACTTTCAGATAAAGCATCCATTCCAGCCATGTTTCGAGAGACATATTGTCTTATAAAAAAATATACTTTTATAAATTTAGGCGACCCTAAATTATATATACTCTCCTTTTTTTAGGCTACCCTAAATTAGGGAAACCTAAAAATCAAGGATGTAAAAAAATGGATATGGAAGCAGGATTTCTTATTGGATTTCGAGAGGCTCTTGAAGCGGCATTGATAATTGGAGTATTGATTACTTTGTTAAATAGAACAAACCGTGAGTTCATGACTAAGTGGGTATGGGGTGGAGTCTTATTTGCACTCATTGCCAGTATATTTACTTGGAAAGCTTTTGAGATAATTGTTGGTGAATTCTCAAAAGAAAATGAAGAACTTTTTGAAGGATTTTTGTATTTGATTGCAGCAGTATTAATTACTACAGTTATTTTACATGTTATAGGTCACGCAACCAAAGAAGTTTTAGAAAAAAAAGCAGAGGAAGCGATAGAGAAGCGAGAAGCCTTTGGTGTTGCCTTGTTAGCGTTTGTTTCAGTTTGGAGAGAAGGTGTCGAAACTGTAATTTTTATAGGTGCAGGAACTGAAAGTAATGAAGCTATTACTGGATTATTTATTGGGATTATCCTGGCATTGATTATTGGTTACGTACTATTTAGTTCAACAAAGAATATGGACATTAAGTTCATGTTTAATATGTCTACCTCATTGCTTATAGGTTTTGCAGCTTATCTTGTTATGAAGGCAATACATGAATTTGGAGAAATCGGATTTATGGGCATCCCAGAAAGTTTTCCATTGCAAGTTTTTGGAGCATCAGTATATTTAGTCATCGCACATTTTGTTTCGGAAAAATATGGAGTTTCTTTAATTGGGTCTTTATCAGGAACCTTAAAAGGCATTACAACATTATTTGTAAATGATAAATAGGAAAGATTGAAACTATTCATTATTGATCTTCTTTCAATGAAAGCTAGGTCATTTTTTGTAGGTGCTGTAAGTTTCAAATCTAAAGGTGTCTTATCAAGGATATTTAGGAGTGAAAGTAATGAATAAGAAAAATTTTCTTTTATCAATTATTGGATTAACATTAATTATTGTTGGAGCGTGGATTTACTCTATTGTTTCATATGAAGAGGATTTGGGAACTAAGAACGAATTTATAGCTAAAGATTCTATAAGCAATTTAACATCTAACAGCAATGATTCTCTATTTGATTTATCATTTTCAAAATCAGAGGAACCTCTGGAATGGTCTAAACTAAGAATTAGTATTGATAATGGTAAGGAGAGGATGGATTGTTCTAAGGGTAATTTCACCTCTAATGATATAGGTAAAGCTAAAGTTTCTCCCAAATTAAGTTCAGATGGCG
>CAZVIT010000020.1:0-14759 GCA_964626865.1 uncultured archaeon
GAATACTTTTCATCATGCATATACAAAAATTGATCTCGTGGGAAATCTGAATTTTCATAATAAGCTCCAAATGCCACCATATCTGTACGATGTGGGCCTGTAGACATTATATCTCCAGGCTTTGGCTTAGGTCTTGATTTAAACTTAAATTCTACTCCTAAGTCTTCAGCTTCTTTCGCGAGGCCTCTTTCTAAAGAATTCTCCCCTCCCCTTAATATCAAAGGTAGTGGTTCCTTAAGTGAAATAGTAAAATCTCTTTTCTCAGTAGAACATATAAATTTCTTAGCATCTTTAAATGTAAACTTTGGATTTAGTCCCCATCTTTTCAAGTACGCTTTTGCACCTGCCTCAGAAGAAGGAGTTTCTGGGCTTTCCTTGAGTAATACTTGGTAATTAGGATGGAATTGCATGCCTACATCCTCCCTAGATTCATGAACTTCGACACTTTCGCCATTCTTTGCAAAATTAATTGCTGCAGAAAGTCCTGAAAGACCTGCGCCAATTATTCTATGCTTTTTAGAATTATTAGCTTTAGAAGTGCCAGACATTAATATGAGATTAGAATAGGTCTTAAATTTGTATTGTTGAGTATTGAAAACATTTATTAATAACTAATAATTACTGTTGTGTGGCAAACAAAGTTAACCCCTTCTGGAAAGAAAGTATCCCTACTAATAAAATTCCTAAAGATGAAACTAATTTTGACATTATAATTGTTGGAGGTGGCCCTGCGGGCTGTGCTTCTGCATGCCACGCTGCAAACAAAGGATACAAAGTTTTACTATTGGAAAAAAACACATATCCTAGAGACAAAGTTTGTGGAGATGCTGTAGGTGGAAAAGCTCTAAAACATTTAGAAGAATTAGATTTGTTAGATACTCTCAAAGAAAGTCCACATTTCATTTTTGATAGTGTGCTATTCAGTAATACAAAAAGTGAAAAAGTTTGTATTAATATTAAAGATCCAGAAGCAGTGGGTTATGTTTATCCAAGAATTAACTTTGATTGGATTTTATTTAATGAAGCTACAAAGAGAATTGAAAATAAAGGAGGTTATGTTATACAAAACTTCAGAGTAAAAGATATTTTAGTTGAGCAAAATAAAAATAACCAGATTATCGGTATTAAAGGAACTAAGGGAAATAAGGAATGTGAATTCTTCGCACCACTTACCATTGGTGCTGGAGGTGTAAATTGCCCAGTTTCAAAGACGATTATTACTGACATTTACAAAGAACCATTTATTGAAAAGAAACATTGGAGTTCGGCATTCAGACAATACTGGAAAAATATTAAAAACATAAATTATGAAAAAGGTGCAATTGAATTTCACTATGTTGATGGAGTGATTCCTGGATATTTTTGGATTTTCCCTATCGGTGAAAATACATGTAATGTTGGTTTGGGTATCACTCTTGATGATTTAAAGCATAAAGAACAAAAATTAAAAGAACTCCAAAATTATATTATAAATGAAAAGTTTGCAGATAGATTTGATAACGCTACACTTGTAGAAAATAGCGGGAAAAGCTGGCAAATACCCCTTGGTTCGCCTAGAAAATCAAAACTGAAATTAAGAAGAATGTTTGGTAATGGATGTCTATTAGTTGGAGACTCTGCCAGCTTAGTAGATCCTTTTACTGGTGAAGGTATTGGTAATGCACTTTTATCTGCAAAACTTGCAATTAATCATTATAAAAAAAATGAGAAGAATTTTGATTTGAAATGTGGTGAACAATACCAAAAAGAAATTTGGAATATTTTAGGTAATGAATTAACTAATTCTTTCAAAATGCAAAAATACACTCGAAAGAAATGGCTGATTAATTGGTTTATCGGGAAAGCTAGGCGCAAACCTGAACTACAGAGAATCTTATCTGAAAGTTTAACATCAAAAGAAGCTCAACGTCAATTAACAAGTCCATGGCTTCTTTTCAAGAATTTAATTTTCTAAAGCTGATTTAACCGTATTAGACATTAACATAACAACAGTCATGGGACCTACGCCTCCTGGGACTGGAGTAATTTGACTAGCTACTTCTTTCACATCTGAAGACACATCCCCAACAAGTCCTTCTGAAGTCCTGTTCACACCTACATCAATAATGACTGCACCGGGTTTTACCATATCTTTAGTAATCATATTTGCTTTACCAACTGCTGCAACGAGGATGTCTGCTTTCTTACAATGTTCTTCTAAAGATTTCGTGCGACTATGGCATAACGTAACTGTTGCATCTACTCCTTTTTGTGACAACAAAAGGGATAGTGGAGTGCCGACAATACTACTGCGTCCAACTACAACAACATGCTTGCCACTTGGGTCATTACCTGAGCGATATAATAGCTCAATTATTCCTGCAGGAGTACAAGGTGTCATACCTGGTTTTCCTTGAACTAATTTACCTAAATTCTCAGAATGAAAGCCATCTACATCATTTTCAGGTTTAATTCTTTCTAATACCTTTTCTAATTTCTGAGGAATCGGTAATTGAATTATTAGTCCATCCTCATTCTCATTTAAATTATCTACAAGCTCTTCTAATTCTTCTATAGAGATATCAATTGGCAAATGATGATGTGTTAAATTAATACCAACTCTTTTTGCTACATTTCCTTTTGCTTTAATGTATGAAGCTGAGGCAGGGTCATCACCTACTTGAATTACTGATAATCTCGGTGCTTTTTGCATTTTTGACACTTTAGTTGTTAACTCAAGTTCTATTTCTTTAGCTATGCTTTTCCCGTCTATTATTGAGCTCATTATAATGGCTCCAATTTGTATAATTCAACTTCAATTCTAGGTCCATCTCCTTGAGCAGCTATTCTTTTTCTCACAACTAATTCCGATATTTGACCATCATCATGATACAATACTCCACTAAGCCCATCTTTCACTGACTTAGCTAAGTTATCTGCATCTGGCCTTTTAGCATGATGCTCTTCAGACCTTGGAACTTTCACACGCCACTTACTTTTTGGACATGGAAAATATGCAAATATTTCCATTCCCAAAGGTCCTTCGAATAAGCCTTCTATTCCTGCCTCTTCCCTAGCTCTTTGAGCAATATATGCAATATCTGCTTTGTAAACCTTACTAGGTTTGGGGTCTGTTGCAACAACAAACTTTCCCTTTCTATAGAAACGAGGTCTACCTTGGGCAACTGGCTTTCCAGGAAGAGTAAATTTGATCCGCACAAGTGTCATAATAGAAGGGGACAAAAGTGTCTTTGGATGACCATATGATTTTAATTAGTCACACTGTGAAACGGAAATACGAAAGACCGTTAACAACGGAAAACAAAAAATTGAATGAGAATTGCCGTATTATTCGAGGACAGATGCAAACCAAATAGCCCCGCCTTTGAATATCTTCAGAAATATGCTGGCTCATGCGGTAGTGAATGTATACAAGTTGATGAAAATGATAAATGTAAAATTTTAGAAGATGCTTGTCCACCTTGTTTAATGAGAGCAAAGAATTGTCCTGGTGATGCTGTAAAAGTAATCAATCTACCTGAAGAACTAGAAACTGATATGATTCACAGATATTCACTCAATGGATTTAGATTATTCCGCTTGCCTACTCCATCAAAAGATTCTATTATTGGAATATTAGGTCCAAATGGAATGGGGAAATCTACTGCATTTAACATATTAAATGGAGCAATCATTCCAAATCTTGGAGAATTTGAAACTGAAGAATGTTTATGGGAAGATGTGATTGAAACTTTACCACGTGGAGAATTAAGAGATTTTTTAACTGAATTAAATGAATCTCAAGTCAAAGTGGCCTTGAAACCTCAATATGTAGATCATATTCCTAAAGCCTTCAATGGAAATGTTGGCAAACTTCTTTCCTCTGTAAATGAAAGAGGGCTATATGATGAAATGATAGAAAAATTCGGATTAGGTCATCTTTTAGAAAGAGATTTAGAACAATTATCTGGAGGAGAATTGCAGCGCGTTGCAATTTGTGCAACTTTACTAAAAGAAGCTGATGTTTATTTCTTTGACGAACCTTCCTCTTATCTTGATATCTATGAAAGAATGAGAATCGTAAGGATTATTCGAGAATTATCTGAAACTGCAAGAGTAATTGTTATTGAACATGACTTAGCTGTTTTAGATGTAATTGCTGATTTAACACACATAGTTTATGGGAAGAAAGGGGCATTTGGAATATTCACGCCTGCCCGTACAACACGCAAAGCAATTAATGCATATATTGAAGGATATTTAGCTGAACAAAATGTTAGAATTAGAGATAAACCTATTAAATTTTTAGAACATCCACCAAGAACCGGATGGGATGGGATGGGGCTTGTTGAATGGCCCAAATTATCAAAGAAATTAGGTGATTTTAGCCTTGAAGCAAAAGCTGGTGAACTTCTCAGTGGCCAAGTTTTAGGAGTTGTTGGTGCAAATGCTACAGGTAAAACAACATTTGTCAAAATGCTTGCTGGGGATTTAGAACCTGATGAAGGGGAATTTGAAAGTGATATTGCTGTATCTTACAAATCTCAATACATTGATATTCAGGAAGGAAGGATTGTTGAAGATTTATTACAATCTGTCGAGGGGTATGATGAACATACATTCAGTACCGAATTAAATCGGCCATTGAATTTAGAACCATTACTAGAAAGAGAAATGCAAACACTTTCAGGGGGAGAACTACAACGTGTAGCTATTGCTGAATGCTTGTTAAAAGAAGCTGATTTGTATTTACTAGATGAACCTTCCGCATATCTTGATGCTAATCAAAGAATGGTAACTGCTAAAACCATAAGAAGATTTATGGAAAATAGAGGGAAATCTGCTTTAATTGTAGATCACGATATCTATTTTATTGATTATATTTCAGATGGAATATTATGCTTCGGAGGAAACCCTGGAAATAAGGGAATAGTTGAAGGGCCTTACAAAATGAGAGAAGGAATGAATATCTTTTTGGAAAGAGTTGATGTTACATTTAGACGGGACAAAAATACACACAGGCCTCGTGTAAACAAACCTGGATCAAGGCTGGATAGAGAACAGAAAAGCAAAAAAGAATACTATTATTCTAGTTAAGATTACATTTATTTTGAGGCCTCGATAGGCCCTTGTGATTACAAAGGCTTTGGAGAACGGAGTTCGAATTTATACAAATATAATTTTGAAAAATGCAGTAGCTACTGTCGCAGTTCTTAGCCTAATTACAATTCTACTTTTGCAATCAGCCTTAACTTTTGAACAAAATATGACAAGAGATATTGAAGTATATCTTCCTGAAGGTGAAGAATCTACAGAAATATTGATAGAAGTTAGAGAAGATTGGGCTACAGATTTAATTATTGTTTACATAGAAACTGGTAATGCAAAAGAACCGGAAATTTACAATGATATCGTTGTTGATAATATCACATTTGTTCATACTCTGAATGAGATTGCATTACTTGAAACGACTATTGATAAATATGGACAGACTGAGGATTTGGAAGCGTATCCTGCAGATAGAGGGATTAAAGATGGAATTATTTTCACACTAAGTATTTCTACACTGATAAAAGAGTTTAATTCAACAAACGCTAGATTTATTGAAGCTACTGAAGGGAAAATATTTGGTGGTTTAAGTATTGAACAAAATGATGATGATATTGTAAATCAATCCGGAACTTATGAAATACCAAATTATACTGATTCAGACCGATCTCAAGAACGTATTGACCAAATTTATGACAGTACTTCCTCTGCACTACAAAATTTTGCAATAGATACAAATAATGATCAAATTATTGATACAGCTGTAATTCTTTTCGCTCTGAAATATCAAGGTGAAAATAATGATGCAGCGCAAGAAGAGATGATTGCAGAAATTCAAAAATATATTGATCAAAGAGATGAACCACGTACTGATATGACTCAAACTGGTCTTGTTGTAGTTCTTCATGAAGTTACGGCTAGATTATATGAGGATTTACTAAAAATGCTCCCTATTTCATTAGGTATAGTTATTGCAATGATGATGTTTTTCCACAGAAATTGGTTAGCCATACCTGTTGTACTATTGCCTATTTTTTGTGCATTAATTTGGACCCTAGGAATTGTAAATTTATCTGGAGTGGTCCTAACTCCAATGATTGTTGCTGCTGGACCTATTCTTGTTGGAATAGGTGTAGATTATGGATTACATGTGGCTAACCGGATCGTTGAATTTAAAGATGAAGGAAATAAAATGCCAAAAGCAACATTTTTGGCATTATTAACTACTGGAAAAGCAACCTTATTATGTGCTATAACGGATACAATTGGTTTTTCTGCACTATTCATTTCACCTATAGCTCCAATGAGAACTGTAGGATTCACAATGATTGTGGGTGTTGCTTGTGCATTTTTCCTAACTGTTAGTATGACTCCGGCCATTATGAAATTGACAAATTATTCTAGGCACAAATCTGAAGGATGGAAAAGCATTGCTGTTTTTTCAACTAAACAATGGAAGGCTATTCTCTTAGTCCTTTTGTTAACTACATCATACTCTATTGCAAGAATAGCTGTAATGGATCAGGATATCAAAGGGAGTGAGTCTGCACCTGAAGATATTGATTCTATAAAGAAATTAGGTGAGTATTCTGAAAAATTCGAAGCTGGACAAACTGGAATATTATTAATAAATGGACCTCAGGACCGATTAAAACCTACTGCAAAAGATTTAGATGTTTTAGATATAATGAATTGGACGCAAGGTGAGATTAATAATTTGACTATTACTAATAGAAATACTGATGATCTCGTAAACGTTTCAGCATTTTCTATTGTAGACTTTTTCAAATCTGCTCACATAACTATTACCATAGATGGGGTAGATGGAGAAGTATTCTTTGAATATGATGGAAGCTTTTGGGATTTCCTACATAGTGATTTTTTCGGTGATGATTACTTGTGGGTTGATATAAACCCAGTATACAGTCGTGAGCAATTCCGAAGCGATATGATTGATGTGTTTTATGACTCATTTACAGATGAAATGAGAGCTATGCTTTTAACTGATGAATATGATAAAGCACTAATCTATGTTAGCATGCCATACATCAATATAGATGATACGACTATTTTAGTTAATGAAATTGATGATATTGCCTTTATAAGAGATAAACAAATTCACGCTCATGATGCTCAAATGTCTCAATTAACGGGAGGGCCTCCTGTAAGTATTGCAATTAATCAAGGAATTCAAGATACTCAATTTGATACAATTAAACTTAGTTTATTCTTAGTCTTGATAACTATGATGATTATTTTTGGTTCTGTGAAATTTGGATTTATAACATTCTTACCTATTTTTCTAGTTATTCTATGGTACCCTGCTACTGTTGATGCTGGAGGTACTAATCTAAATATTTTCACTGCAATGGTAGGGACAATTATTATTGGAATAGGAATTGATAATTCGATCCAAATTACTGAACGTGTAAGAGAAGAAGGAACAACTCCTGAAGGAATACAAAAAGCGGTTGAGAATACTGGACAATCTGTAGTAGAAGCTACATTTACTACAATGGGAGGAGTGTTCTCAGGAGTATTAATCTCCTTCTTTAGTAGTCAATTTATTGGCCTAAGAAATTTCTTTGCATTGATTATTACGCTTGTATTATTCTCACTTCTAATGGCTGTTTTTGCCTTACCAAGTTTCTACCACGCTCTACATTCTATCACAGAAAAGTATAAAATGAAAAACTGGAAGATAAAAAGAAAATTTAATTAGATAACATTTCAGCCACAGCCAACACTGCTTGTTTAGCGTGTCCTTCTAATCTTTTTGTAATTTGTTCTTCTTCAGCACCTGGACCTATGATTCCAAAACCTATTGGTTTCATTGAAAGCAGTTGCAAATCTATAACTGATTTAGTAACTGCTTGACCCATTACTAATCCGTGATCTGTTTCTCCTTTCTCAATTATTCCTAAAACAATAATGCCTTCTATTGATTCTCTAAGTAATAAACGCTTTATCTGTAAAGGGAGTTCCATTGAGCCAGGAACCCAACATGTTTCTTCAATCAATAAATTGTTTTCTGAAGAAAGTGATTTAACTATCTCAACCATTTTCTCAACTTTATCTTTATGATAACTGCCTGCAACAATTGCTACTGATTTTGCCATTATTTGTCCTCCTTCATTTCATTAATCAAATCAACCATATTTCTTGTTTGTGTTTCTATTTCAAGATTAATCATATCGCCTATTTTCTTCTCTTCCATAGTTGTAATCCGCAATGTCTCTGGAATTAAATAAACTGAAAAAATATTATTTTTCCTATTTACTTCACCTACTGTCAAACTTATTCCATTCAATGAAACATAACCTTTTGGAAAAATATATTTGATTAACTCATCATTAGCTTCTAAAAAAAGAATATGATTATTGGCAGTTTTATTAATCTCAGATATTGCTACAATACCTGAAACATGACCTGAGATAAGATGTCCTCCTATCTCATCACCTAGGCGAGCTGCCCTCTCTAAATTAACCAAATCTGATACTTTAAGATTCGATAAAGTAGTAACGTTTAATGTTTCTGCGATGATATCAAAAGTTAAACTTTTTCTCTTCAGTGAAGTCACCGTTAAGCAAACTCCATCGATTGAAACACTTGCACCTACCCTAATCCCTTTCATAAAAGCTGAACTTGATTCTATTTCAATTTGTGAAAAATCATCTAGCTTTTCTACTTTAATTATTCTAGCTTTTTCCTGTATTATTCCTGTAAAAACCATTATTCAGAACTATACTTTTTCCGGTAGATTTTTAATATTTTAGAAATTATTTTGCGGGAACCGGCTAAATCTTGTTCCATTTCTTTTAATCTTACTACTTTAACTTCTAAACCTCTTTCCAATAACTTTTTTTCTAATTCTCTTCTTGTAAACAAGCGTTGATCAAATCCTAGTGCAATCACATCTGGTTTTATATCTTCAACTATAATATCAAGCATATCTCCTGTTCGTCCAATAACTACTTCATTTACTGGTTTAAGTTGTAAAACTACTTCAGCTCGTCTTTCATCTGATAAAATAGGTTCTCCTTTCATTTTTCTAACGGTTGTATCATTAGCTATAATTACTGTCAAATGATCTCCATGTTCTTTAGCTGCATTCAAAAAATGTGCATGTCCTATATGGATTATATCAAAAACACCAGTGGCTACTACTTTCACAGACATACCTCCTTGACATGTTGGCCCTCTAAAAATAAATATCCATTGTCTTTTGCAAAATTTTTAGCTTCTGAATGAGAAAGGGCCTTACCTGTTTTAGATAACATTTCACATCCTAATGCAATAGGTGTTAAATTTAATTTTTTGAATAAATCGGTTATTAATTCTGTATGTCCTTGCCTTTCAGAAAGGCCCCTTGATGCAGCTACACATACTGGGACGTGCCCTGGACTCCTAAACGAATTACCCATAACCCTTCTAGATTCTTCATCTGTTAAATCTTCTATTTCTTCTGCAATTCTTGAAAATGAACGTGCAGTTAATGAACGATCATCATCTGTTATTCCTGTGAAAGTATCTTTATGATTTATAAATATAGAAAATGAAGATCTTGATTTTGTATAAGGTAATGTATGGTTTTTCATAATATTCAAAATATCAAAATCATTTGAAGTAGAAGACGCTGCTTCATATATTTCTTCCATAAATGGAAGACCTAATTTTCTAGAAATCGAATAGGCTGATGCCAAAAAAATCATTCCACCACCATTTTTTCTCAAGTATTGTAAATTATCTTTTGTAACTGATTTTGCATAAAAGAAGATATCTGTTTCTGATTCTCTACTTTTCTCATCGAAAACAAAGATAGGGCTACCTTTTAGCAATTCCTGTTTTATATTTTTAAGGTTAATTGAACTAGACAAAATATATCTCCTTTCACAATAGCTTTATGCGTCTAATATAAAAATAGCGTAGGTACTCAAAAATAAGTAATCATTTTAAATCAAATACAACTTTATCAATTTTAACTGCTGATTCTGACTTTAGACTAACATACCTTGTACATGAATAATCACCCTCATCTAGTAAAGTTAACATCAATGTTCCTGGACCTCTTTTACATATCAAAGGATCTTTGTCCGGTGATGTGTAAATATCATGTCCTCCCCACTCAAAATTCCAACTACTTGTAAAATCATAAACTACAACTAACCTTTTCTTTTCAAATTCTTCAGAGTGCAAAAGTGAATAATCTCCAGGGCCATAGCTTTGTCCCTGTGATGAACGGAATTTCAAATTAAAACCAGTACTATTCTTTAAAAAACGTAAGAAATCCTTAGATTCCCAAAAGTCTCCGAGGTGTGCATTACCTATTTTTCGTTTGTAAAAGCCTATTTTTTCATCATGATGCAATTTTGTTTTCAGATTTGAGTCTTCTTTAGACAAGAATTTTGACAATCGAATAAAAGGAATTTCTGCAGATTCAAAAATTCTATTAAGATTAGACAATGTAGGCTTTTCTAAGTAATAAAAATTAATTTCAGACATGATACCATCCTGTTAAAGTTAAACGCTGGATATCTGTTAATATTTCACTAACTTGATGCCAAGAAGTAGTAGAAACTTCAAACATATTTAATGAATTAAATTTCGGAATTATTTTTTTGACTAAGTTAGATTTTCCTTCTTGACCAGCCTCAAACAGATCTAAAGATCCTCCGTCATTATCCTCTAAATCTGGAGTTAAGTGAAGGCTATAGGCAATTACTCGATCTTCTACTTGGTCGTCATGTGGCAATAAGAAATCTCCTAAGCCGTAAACATATGCAGCCATATCAATCTTAGATAATTTGGAAACTTGAAAGGCTTTAGCCACTTCATTCCTCCATGATTTATCTCCTAAGTCATTTCTTAAAACATTCAAAGCTGGATGATCTATATCGGTTAGCTCAACGCTTGCCCAATAACTAAAAAGATCTGATTCACTAAAACTATATTCAAGTCCAGCCAAAGCATCAATTGCTAAATCTAATGTATCTTCATCAAGAAAATCTTCAACAACTATATGCGGAAATGGAAAAGATTCAACGGAGGGAATACTATTAGTTTTTCTCATTTTTCCTCATAAACCAACTCATCATTCCTTCTACAGAACCTAAATGAGTATTTCTCTGATGTATTCCATGCTTAATATCTGTAAGCTTTAGACCATCTTGTGTCGAAAAAAGAATATCTAATATTTCTTTTGGACCGAGATTCTTATCAATGCCCTCTTCGACAAGAGCCATCCAAGCTTGAAATTCACTAAGAGTTTGTTCAAACGCTCCCTCTGAAGATCTAGGGCCAAAATGTGTGTAGAATAGATCGTCTAAATCCAAATCCGACATTATAGTTATGCTCTGAAGCGCTAAATCATGCCTATAATATCCTGGAGTAACTGGGAATGCTTTACCTATTTTAGGATACCAAAGACCTAGTGAATCGCCAACAAAAGCGGATTTATCATTAATCCATGTTATATGATGAGGGGCATGCCCCGGAGTGTGCAAAGATTTCAATATCGTCTTCCCCAAGTTTAGTTCAAAATCATTTTCAGCTGAAATTATTCTTGATTCTGGTATTGCTAAAGGCTTCCCATATAATTCAGCTACTTCACCCAGAAAATCAAGACTACCTGACCACCATTTATCTATATTTGAAACATGATATGCTGCATTAGGATGTACTACTGCCTTGGCATTCTCACAAACATCCATGATATGTCCTCCTCCGCCAAAGTGATCTAAATGAATGTGTGTGGGAACAATAAAATCTATATCTGACAAAGTTATTCCAGCCTTAGTTATCCCTTCAACTAAATTATCGTGTGAACAAGCTGGACCTGTTTCAATCAATGTAATTTTGTCATCTATTAAAATGTAAATTGTAATAAATTCTTTTTCATCATTAGGCTCTAAATCAAACCAAAATAAGTTGCCATTATGCTGATTAATTTCTATTGTCACAGCATATCATTGAAAAGGGGTTTAAGTGAACCGACGGCCTTATAGAGTGCTCCCAACATGTATTAGTCCGTTGAGTTGATGAAATATATAATTGTGACCGGCGGAGTTCTTTCTGGAATAGGTAAAGGGATTACCTCGTCTTCTACTGGCCTATTACTGCAGCGTGCAGGATACAAAGTTACAGCTGTAAAAATTGATCCTTATTTGAATGTGGATGCTGGAACTATGAATCCATATGAACATGGTGAAGTTTTCGTGATGACTGATGGTTCTGAAGTTGATTTAGATTTAGGGAATTATGAAAGATTTTTAAGTTGTAATTTAACAAAAGATCATAATATTACTACCGGAAAAGTTTTCAAAAATGTAATTGAAAAAGAGAGGCATGGAGATTATCTCGGTCAAACCGTACAAATTATTCCGCATGTAGTACGTGAAATTGTAGATGGAATACAAAACGCAGCAAAGAAGGCTAAGGCTGATGTTTGTATGGTTGAATTAGGCGGAACTGTGGGAGACATTGAATCAATGCCATTCATGGAGGCTGTAAGATTGTTGGGAAGATTAGAAGGGAAAGAGAATGTTATGGTTATACACACTACATTAGTCCCAGTTGTGGGGGCTGTAGGTGAACAAAAGACAAAACCAACACAACATTCTGTAAAAGAATTACAAGGGCTAGGAATAAGACCTGACATTATTGTAGGAAGAAGTAGCACAAAACTGGAAGAAGATATTGCTACTAAAATTGCTTTTTTCGCAGATATACCTCGGGAATGTGTTATCTCTGCTCCGGATGCAAGATCCATTTATGATGTTCCTATGGTTTTTCTAAAACAGAAACTTCCAGAATTAGTGGAAAAGCGCCTAGGGCTAAAACCTAAAAAACCCGATTTAGCCAAATGGGAAGATTTTGCAGAAAGGATCTCAAACGGTAAAGAAACTGTAGAAATAGCATTAATAGGTAAATATACTGATTTGAAGGATTCATATATATCACATGAAGAATCTCTAAGATATGCGGGAGCATTACTTGACTGTAAAGTAAAAATAAGATGGATTGAAGCTCCTGACTTGGAAGATAGTGGAAATACTGAAAGCCTTGAAGGTGTAAATGGAGTATTAGTTCCAGGAGGATTTGGGAGTCGAGGATCTGAAGGGAAAATTATGAGTGCAAAATGGGCTCGCGAAAGCAACACTCCATATCTAGGTGTTTGTTTTGGATTTCAATTAGCCACTGTAGAATTTGCTCGTAATGTTTTAGGATTAGAAAATGCAAATTCCTCTGAATTGAATCCTGATGGAAAGCACTCTGTGATTGATATATTGCCTGAACAAGAAGGTGTGAAAGATATGGGAGCTAGTATGAGATTAGGTGATCACGAAGTTGTAATCTCTGGAGGAAGAGCTAAAGAATTATACAAAAAAGACACTATTTTTGAAAGGCATCGTCATAGATATGAAATAAATCCAGAATATATAGCTCAAATTGAAGAAAAAGGAATGAGATATACTGGAAGAAATAAGAGTGGAAGGCGTATGGAAATACTAGAATTAGATAATCATCCCTATTTTATGGCATCTCAATTTCACCCTGAATTCAAATCAAGGCCCGATAATCCTTCTCCATTGCATTTTGGATTAGTTAAGGCAGCTTTAGAACATAAAAAAATAAACTGAAAAATAAGGGCAAGCTTATTAACCTATTATTTCTGGCTGTATTATGTCTGATGAAGAAACAGGTAACGATAATTTTCCAGATTTTAAAGGAAAACCAGATGTAGAGGAAGATGGATTTACAACTTCTGAAATAGGAATTAGTATTGGATTTATTTTATTAATTGCAGGATTTATATTAGGGCTTATCAGATTAATGGCTCTCAATGGAGAAACTAACCAAGCTGATTTTAATAGTAATTTAGAACAATTATATCTAGGATATCTGATAATGTTTGTTGGAATTCTAATTACAACCGTTATTGGTTTTGGTGGAATGTTCAAAAGAACTATCTCCTCATTCACAGGATCACAAGAATAATTTAGAATACTGTTGTTTTAGATAAAGTAATGGTTATTGTATCATCACTTAAAATATATTCGTAAACAAATGTATATGTTCCTGAATCTAGTGTAGATGAAGTTAAAGTAAATGATAAGGAAATTCCTCTAAGTGCAAACAAAGATTCAAAACTTTCTGAAATCTGATCAAAAGATTCGCTAATGGGTATAGATCCATCATCTTGGCCAATCTGATGTTCTAACGCTAATGGAAAATTACTTTCAATTGAACTAATTTGTGGAGTTAAGTCATGTCTTTCTCCTTGATGTGCTCCTAAATTAACTGAATGTGTTATTGTACTACTAACTGCTATCAATGTAATAGACATTAAAAGACCTGAAACCAAAAGAAGTTGACCTTTAGTATTCATCAGGCCTCCCTATAACCATACCATAAATGTAAAGTCAAATCCCAAACCTCATTATCACTCCAAACTATTCTGAAAGAAGTACTGACCTCGCCATCAGGAATTTCTCTATCTACAATAACTTCTGTTTGTGAACCATGAGTCGCTTCCAATCTATATGATATTGATGGATCTAGACCTGAATCAAGATATTTTTTTATTTCTGAATTATTGTCTGTAGCTAACCACCAAGATAAGGTTGAACCATTATGCTTAGCTGAGATTGTTGCATTTTCAGGTTCCCAATTATCCAATACTTCTAAAATTTCCAATCCTGAAAAATAAAGATCATTTTGCTCCGAATTAT
>CAZVIT010000021.1:0-14618 GCA_964626865.1 uncultured archaeon
TCATTCTTTCTTCATTTAGCATACATTGCATATGCATGTAACATTTAGGACATCCCCCTAACATGAGATCAATTCCAGCATCACTACCCTGATCTAGTCTCTTTCTACGTACAGCTTTAGTTGCATCATTGCAGTACATCATGGATGAAACTCCACAACATAGTGCTCTTTCTTTATTATTCTCTAATTCTACCATTGTAGCTCCATCAACTAACTGTATCAAATCTCTAGGAGCTTCATATTCACCCATCATCCTTCCAAGACGACAAGGGTCATGGTATGCTACAGTTACATTTTCAGGAGCTTTGAATTTTAATCCTCTTCCTTGTAATGTTTGAGTAATATGTTCAACTTTTATTCCAAGAGTACCAGGTAAATCATAATCTACAGCGAATGTACGATAACACTCAGCGCATGAGCACGTTATAATTTTAATTCCAGATTCCTTAAGCCTTCTTAAATTATGTTCTTTTAGAGAATCAAATACTTCTAAATTTCCTTGCCATAATTGATCATGTCCTGAACATTTGAATACATTCATATCTAAAATTAAAGGATCAATATCAGCATAATTTAGCAACTTAATTGATGCTGCAGCAATAGAAGCGTGGTCAGCGTCACCTTTGTTTAAATGTGTAAATTTAACTTCTACATCCATGAAGTCTACACAACCAGGAAAGTAACCATATTCATGATATCTTTCAGGTTTCCATTCATCTTCTTCTTTATTCATTGCATCATCTACAATCAACCGTTCAAATAGAGGATGAGGAATAGTTCGGGCATATGGTTTTTTTCTTGTTTTGTCACTCATGCTTTAATTCCCATTGTAGCTAACAATCGTTGTTCTAGTACGTAATCAACATATTCAATATTTTGTGGACAAACTGCAGTACACATACCACAAGAAATACATGACCAAAGAGCCACACCATCGTGTTCATTTTGGAATGTATTAAAAATAATATTTAATTCATGTTCGCCTTCCATGTCTCTCACTGGACAGATATCGTCACAAAGTCCGCATTGATAACATCGATTTAGTTTAAATTCATAAATACGTTGCATTCTTCTGTCTTTAATTCCATTAGAATACAAATCAAATCGTTCTTCATCATTCAATGGTCTTGCACCTTCAGATCTTCTTCGATCTAAGAAAATATAAGTGATTAGGGCACAAACGATAGGACCCCATAATGTCAAAGAGCTAAGAACAGCAGTAGTTACGCTTGGATAATACAAAGCAATATTTGCATTGATAGAGTACACAGAAAGCATAATGACCATTGCAATTCCATATACTCCAATTGCAGCTCTTATGGGATCTTCAATAGGTCTTCTTTCATGTCCTCTATTAATTACATCACCATATTGCGGATCAACTAAAGCACCAATAGCCCGATCCAAGAAAGGAACGGCTACAACAAGTCCCACAATTAACCCTTGAACTAGAGTTCCCCATACCTTTGCACTCATTAAGAATAGTTCAATATCATCTAATCCTAGGAATGGAATCATAGAAAGCGGTATTCCGAGTTTTATATCCCAAGCAACTTTCAAACAACCAAAAGCCCACAGTAGATACCAATCAGGAAGTGGTGGAGGAAATGCAGTTCCTGCAGTAGGATCTGCAGATTCATGTAGGGGCGGAGGCATAAATGCACCTAAGTAAAATAAAATGGCCATGATGTAAAGTGTGAAAACTCCATCTCGAGTAATTTCATGAGGATACAATGGTTCTCCTTTGACCATACTTGCTTCTAGCACAGAATGTTCCTCGCGATTTTCTAATTTCTTTATAGTATCTTGTTCAATTTGTATTTCTTGATCTTCATAAATCATCTCAATGGCATCGTCTTCTTTTGTTTGGATTACTTCTTCTTCGCTCATTAATGCGGTTCCGCCTCCCCCTGTATCCATACAAGTGCCATATGTATAATCATTAAAACAGTTCCAACAAGAGGCAATACGAAGATATGTAGCCAATACATTCGAGTGATAGTGTCAGGTGTAATTTGAGTTCCACCAAATACAATTTGAGCCATCAATGGCCCCATAGCGGGAATAGATGTAGCCATTTCAAGACCAATCGATGCCGCAGCATAACCTAGGGCATCCCAAGGTAATAGATATCCCGTATATCCGAAAAAGATAGTAACCATTAACAAGATTACACCTAAAATCCAGTTAATTTCTCTTGGATTTCTATAAGCTCCTACGAAATATACTCTCATCATGTGTAGAAATACAGATGCAACCATGAAGTGGGCAGCCCAGTGATGAAGAGCTCTAATAATATATCCAAATGATACTTTTGTCATAATCAGTTTCATCGATTCATATGCTCCTGAAGTTTTATGCCCATCCGCATCCTCATAAATTTCACCATCTGGTACATAGTAAAATCCAAGATAGATTCCAGTAATTGTCAAAATAATATACGCAAAAAAGGATAATCCTCCTAGCGAATAGAAGGGATACCAATACCAAACAGCTTTAACATTATATCTTTCAGTATGAGACTGAGGCATTGTTCGCCCAGAAGAAGGTAATAGAGTATAAACAACAGAATAATATTCGCGTTTAGCTAAGGAAACATATCTGCGTAATGCAAATCTTTGATCGAGTGCCTTCCATACTGCAAAAATTGCTTTTGGTAAGAGACCAGTGGCGTAAAGATAAGCTACCGTCAAAACAGCCATTAATAGTTGTAAAAATATAAGTGGGAAAGTATATTTCTTCATTAACTCTTCAAGAAGAGGAGTTTCAGCACTAGCCGGAAGTGCAAAAAGGGTTATACTTCCTAAAATTACAGATAAAATTAGTCTTAGTTTCATCCTTGTCCGCAGTATTTGAGCCAATCAATTTGAGTAGTTAGCCCTACTAAACCTCCATCTTTTTCAGTGATAGGAACTACAGGCAGACCATATGGTGCAGGCCCTTCTAGTAATTCAGCAGCCATTACTTCTCTTCCTTGTTCATCCACATTTTTTATAACTGATAATGGATCAAACAAAGACAGATGGCATGGGCATAGGAACATGTTTTCATAATCCTTACCACTGATGGCGCTGGTTCCTTCTGCAGCAAAGACCGGTTTACAACAAAGGTGAGGACATTTGTATGTGTGGTATGCCATTAAACAAGAATTTCCTTCATCGTCAAGAACACCTAGCCCTTCCATGGATTTTTCAGCAGGAACTTTTGCTAAAGCTAATTGTATTTCACAGGTACCTAATTCTTGTTCAAGCTCTTTTGGTCCCCAATCAACGATTGCAACATCCCATAGTTTAAAATCTTCCTTTTTAGCAATATTCCCTCCCATGTTCTCGTACCATTTTCCACTTTCGGATTTGTAGGTTAAAGTTTCATGAGCATCATCTTCGTTACATCTTGTAACAGGTGGCGGAAGGAGCGATTTAAGGGCTGGAACAGTTAGTGCAGTAGTTATTCCAGCACCAGCTAAACCGATAGCACCTTGTAAGAAACCTCTTCGTGTAATTTCCATTATTATCTTTCAAGCTTTGTGATGACTTTATTCCTCCTTTTCTTTAATTCAAGTACATCCGGTAAGAATGCTCTTCTGTAAAAATCAAGCATCAATCCTAATATCATAAAAGCCATTGCAAGAGTAAATGACAAAAATTGTTGATCCCATCCTTCTAAAATTCCATAAATAAATAAAGAATCATATATTAGTTCAAGTACCAATAGTATTAGAATAATACCAAATATTTCTAACTGTTCTTTTCCTGGGGTTTCTCTGATTACTTTCCCCAAATCTTCGTCTCCATGAGTTCCCAATAATTTCTGGGCATCTTCAGGTGTTAAATCGCCTTTGGCAATCTTTTCTAGTATTTCGTTAACCTCTGTAATGGGAACTCCCTCCTCTTATTACGACATATGCTATCAAAATCATGACAAATACCATGGCGAATGCGGCTAATGCAATCCAGTACTGCATTAAGCTTACGCCCAATTCATGTATAGATGTTTCCTCAGATATTATTTGGGGCGTTCCGATTGATACAGCAGTTATGTATCCCCATTGGTCGCCATTAGTTCCTACACCATTTACTACATTAAAATAAATGGTGAATAAGGCATCACCGGCCCCCTCCTTTGGAGCAGTCCATTGGAATGTCCAATTTCTCTGACTATTACTATTTGCATTATGTGAGATATAGGTTCCATCATCTCCTACCCAGAATAATTCATTTGTTTGAAAAGCACCTTCGCTGACTTCAGCTAAAAATCCTCCATAGCGATCAGCATCAGGTTCAGAGATTACATTGGTGTCGTTTATCACCAGTGAGATATTATATGTCGTATCTGGAACATACTTTGTAGGAATTCCAGTTATCATGTACATTCCCTCATCAAGTTGTTCATCCATGTGGCAGGAACATCCATGAGCAATACTGTCTTTTGCCCAATCTTCACCTGCACCTTGTTGGTCACCTCCTGCAGGGTAACCATCTACACTCATGCCTACAGACGTGGCTGTAAGTAATAAAATTGCTACTAGTGCGTAAGTTCCTTTTTGTTTTGTAGCCAAATTAAGCTCCCTTTAAGGTGGCTCATTATCGAAGTAAGCACTATATAAAAATATAGCAATAATTTAGGCACTTTTTCATTAGGGCTATACTATTATTAAATAACGGTTTTGATAGTTCATGAAAGATAGTAAATTAAGTCAGAAGACAGGTTTAATTTTACTAGGTTTTTTAACACTATCTTTTCGTTTTCCTATTACTGAATCTCCTACAGGTACAGATAATTTTTATTATATTTCGGCAGTTAAATCAATATTAATTCATGGAGAAATATTTTGGGCAGAGAACTTACTTTCTTTTTATGGATTGTTCCCAGGAACGACTCCTTTAGGGAGTTTAATCTTAGCTACAGCAGTTACAGAAGTTACAGGTTTATCAGTACATAATTATCACCTGATTCATAGTGTTTCATTATCACTACTATCTACGTTTGGTTTTTTTCTTTTATCTGGAGAATTTACAACAAATTATAAAAGTCGTTGGTTTTCATCTTTGGCTTTTTCACTGGCACCAAGATTTTTGACATTCTCAATGTGGAGATTTTCTTTACGTTTTTCATTAATAGCTTTACTTCCTTTTTTTATTTGGACACTCTTAAGAATTGTAAATAAGAAATACGGCCGTAACCCTAAAAAATTATTAATTTTATTGGCAATATTTTCTTTAATTTTACCTTCTTTGCATAGGATGGCTTTGCTTTTACCTGGAATATTCTTATCATTTTTTGTATCAATTTTATTGTGGTTGTGGCAAGAAAATGCATTGAATAGAGAACGTGCAGGAAGACAGGTGTTTTTGTTTATATTTTTTCTAGCGGCATATTTGTTTTATATACAATATTTAGATTTTTCACCATATTCGCCGGATGACGATTTAATTGGAGTATATTATCTTAATGAAGGTACAATTTTATCGGCGATAGTCAATCTTGGATTTTTTTACTTGATAAATGTAGGCCCAATTATATTTTTATCTTTAGTTGGGCTTATTTTTTGGATTCAAGAAGGCCGAGTTCCATTTAGTTACATCTTTTCTTTCTTATTTTTAGCATTAGCAATGTTTGCCATATCTGATTTAATTTATATTCCTTATTTATTCGCTTTCGGTATTTTGTTATTTGTGGCTCCAGGTGTAGATTTTTTTATAGATAATCTTCAAGACTACAAAAATAGGTTAGGTGCATTTTTTATATTTTTGACATTATTAACAATTTCATTTTCTAATTTAGATTTAGTATATAGAATAGACGCACATGAAAAAGAGGATTTCTACTACACTTATAATGTTCGTGAGAGTAGTATTTCAACAGGGATTTGGATTAATGAAAATTTTTATGCAGAAGTTCTTGAATCTAATGATCAAAAACGACAACGTAGAGTAGTAGCTTATACTAATTCAATTAGCGTTATAGATTCAGATGAATTATCATCAAATCAAATTGTTTTATCAGATATGGAATTGGAACGTTATTCTATTCTTGATTTATATTGGTACAGTGAGGATCATCTTTGGGAATGGAAAAATGATGCTAATCAAACAAATTTTGAAGCCAATTTATCTGTCGTGAACCTTGGTATGGCTAATTTTAGTGGACAGTCGTCAACGTCTTCCATGATTGTTAGTAGTTACTACAAGAGTATGCCAGATTACAATTTCAAGATGTATTATAGTGAAGAGTTAGCATTGTATTGGACAAATAATTATTGAAATGTGCTAATGTTTTTATACAGGCCCGACTGGCGCACTGTCCTTCTTAGGAGTTAAAAAGAAAATGGCACGAATGCATACAAGACGTAAGGGTCGCTCAGGATCTAGTCCACAGACTAGAAAAGAAAATCCCAAATGGTCACCAAAAGCTAAGGATGTAGAAAAATTAGTTATTGCATTGTCTGCAGAAGGGAAATCATCTTCTGAAATAGGAATTATTTTGAGAGATACGCATGGAGTTCCAAGTGTAAAATTAGCAACAGGAAAGTCAATAACTTCAGTTTTATCAGATGGCAGTGCATCTTCTTCACTTCCTGAAGATTTAACAAATCTTATGAGAAAGGCAGTTCGCTTAGGCGAGCATTTAAAATTAAACAAAAAGGATATTCATAATACACGTTCATTAAGGTTAACTGAGGCCAAAATACTTCGATTAGTTAAGTATTATCGTTCAAACAAAGTATTATCTGAAGATTGGAAATATTCATTATCTGATGCTAAGCTTTTGGTAGGATAATTAGAAATTTTAAATGGCAGATTGGTGTCTATTAGTAATAGATAACAGATCTCATTTGATAAATTTAGATTTAAAAATAATAAATATAAAAAATTTCGGCAATTTCCCATCTGATTTTTTAAAAAAACAGGAAATGGGAATTGAATTTGACTTATTTGGAAAGGTTAGTAAATTAATCCCATACAATTTATCAGATATTCAAAAAAATTTGGTAAGAGGTCCACAAATAATTTCACCTAAGGACATAGCTTGGATTATTCATAGTTCTGATATTAAATCAAATGATACAGTTGTAGAAGCTGGAGGAGGTTCAGGAGCCCTTACAACTGCTTTAGCTCAAGCAGCATTTCCTAATGGTAAAATTATTACTTTTGAAAAGAATAAAAAGCATTTTGAAATAGTTAAAAAAAATCTTGGTTTAAGTCCATTTTCAAGCCAGGTAGAATTAAGAAATGAAGAATTAAATGATAAAACCCAATCAATATCTTGTAATTCAATAATTTTAGATTTACCAGATCCGCAAATTTTAATTAATTGGGCTGAAAAATCATTGGTATTAGGAGGTAAAATATTGTGTTATGTACCAACCATTAATCAGGTTGAAAAATTATTGTCATCACTAAGTAAATGGAGTGAAATAGAAATTAGTGAGATGATACAGAGGACATGGCAATCAAAATTAGATGCAATACGTCCAGATACAAATATTTTAGGCCATACTGGCTTTATTATTTCAGCTAGATTATTGAATAAGTAGCATACCTTATTTTAGCAGTCTTCCCTATGTGTTTTGATGTCATCTGTAGAGGAAGTAATAATCATAGGTTCAGGTCCAGCAGGCTATACTGCAGGCTTGTATGCCGGAAGGGCAATGCTTAATCCTAAATTATTTGCAGGTTTTGCAAGTGGTGGGCAATTGATGCTAACAAGTGATATAGAAAATTTCCCAGGATATCCTGAAGGTATAGGAGGTCCAGAAATGATGATGGAATTGAGAGCTCAGGCATCAAGATTTGGTTGTGATATTGTTGATAAGAATGTAGATTCTATAGACGCAAGTTCTCATCCCTTTAAAGTGAATGTGGGCAAAGAACAATTTTTGACTAAATCAATAATTATTACAACTGGTGCTGAGGCGATATGGCTTGATGCAGGTAATGAAGATAAGCATAAGGGTCAGGGAATATCTACATGCGCCACATGTGATGGAGCTTTTTTTAGAGACAAAGAGGTGATAGTAGTGGGAGGAGGGGATTCAGCAATGGAAGAAGCTACATTTCTTACTAGGTTTTGTAGTAAAGTTACAATAGTTAACAGAAGGGAAGAATTAAGAGCTTCACAAATTATGGTAGATAGAGCTCGTGGAAATTTAAAGATTGGGTGGAAATTGAACAAAGTTGTTAAGGAATGGGTTGGCGAACAAGGTAATTTTGAAGGAGTAATTCTTGTCGATACTTTGTCTAATGAGGAAGAAGCTTTCAAATGTGATGGAGCTTTTATTGCAATTGGACATAAGCCGATGACAAATTTTTTAGATGGCCAAATTGAGTTAGATAACCATGGTTACATAGTTCCTAAAGAAAATACAATGACTAATGTATCTGGAATTTTTGCAGCAGGAGATGTTGTCGACACTCGTTATCGTCAGGCAATTACAGCAGCAGGTATGGGTTGTATGGCTGCAATTGATGCTGAAAAATGGCTTGAAGAGAATTAATTGTAATTAACAATCATTTTTTAGAACCCCCTATGAATGGCTATCCGTGCAGCGTCGGCCTTATCTTAACAATTCAGAAGATGCAGTTAGTCCCATTATAGGTACAGTTTTAATTCTGGCGATTATGGTTTCAATAACTGGAACTATGCTTGCTTGGGGCATTCCACAGATTCAAGAAAGTGAGGCTTATGCTATTTACACATCGGCACATAATAATTTTTTAAATTTTGACGCAGACTTAGATCAAGTAATAATTCAAGGAGAGGGAAGCTCACGCTCATCCACAGTTTCTTTTAGTGCAGGAACGTTTGTTCTTAGAGAAAATCTGGATGAAATACGTTATTATTATGAAACAACAACTTGGTCGTCTTTTGATATATTAGGTATTCAAAATGGAGCAAATAGTTTTGCGATATTAGATAATAAAGAAGTTATAGACAATTTTGATATAATTATTTCTTATCCCAATGGAACTACATGGGAAGGCGAATCATCATCACATATAGTTTCAGGTTTTCCATATCCTTTGACTTATGGTACTTCAGCCACATACTCTAGTACAGCAAATAGTACAGTTGTCGGTGGCTTTTTCATATATGGTGTTGATTCATTATCCTACAAATATTCATCAGTTTCAGGAGTTTACAAAATGCGTTTATTCAATGGTGGAATTGTGACTAGAGAACCAGGCGGTACCTTTTACGTAAGTTCTAAACCAATTATTCGTTCAATAATTTCTGATGATTCATATGAATCACTAGTTTTGTATCAAACAGATTATAATATGACAACAGGATCGAAATCTTTGACAGGAGGAAATTATAATTTTGAAGTAAGAAATCAAGGCGGAAAAGATTCATCGTATGAAGTTTACAGTATTAGGATGGGATTCAGTGGTGATAGTTCAACAGCATTAAAAAATTATTATTCTACATATTGGGGTTTCGAACCAGAAACATATACTATTTCAAGTTCCCAATCAATAGCTGCAGCTAATATGGGTTTTGATGAGGATATAGTTTATACGCAATCCACAGCTTTCGATTTTAGAATTTTGGAGAGAACAATTCATGTTACGTTTAACCTCCGATGATTCGGCAGCTTCTCAGTTAATAGGTTATGTATATACTGCATTAATTTCAGTATTAATACTGTCTTCAATGATGCTTACATCAAGCACTATGTTGAATGGTAGTGTATCTAATACTGCACAAGAAGAAGCTGAACAACTGGCCCTTTATTTTCAATTGGCTGTAGAAGATTTATTGAATACAGTTAGAGAATATCCAGATTCTTCTCCAGTTATGATTCTAGATACTGGTATTGAAGCTATAAATCATGGAATACAATACAAAGTAATCGGCTCATCTACAGGATTAAAAGTGACTACGATTCAGCCTCGTGGAGGGTCGTTTGAAGTGACTTTTCCATTAGCTCCCGCAGAGTCAATTGAAACTACAAATTCAAACTCTTTGAAGTCAACGACTTCTTATATAGTCATATCTTATGATGAAAACCTAAAGGTTGTCAAGTTAACCTCAGGATGATAAAATGAGTGCTGCAAAAGAGACATTAGATGGGGCTTCAGGATTAATCGGTGAGGAAGAGGAACAAATTGACGAATCAAAGCTTTCTTGGAGAGAACGCCGTAAGCTAAACAAGCAGAGAAAAGCTGAAGCTAAGAAGCGTAAAGCAGCTGAGAAAGATGGTGTTATTCATGACTTAGTTATGGATGATATTGAGATAGGTGAAGACTTTGAAGAATTAGATACCTATCCAGTTAGACCCCCTTATTCTTATGTAAGAGTATTATTCGATAAGAGAGATTATTCTAGATTTTATTATGTGGTTGAGCCTAAGGCAACAAAGCAAGAAAAAGAGGATTTACAAACAATAAAAGATGTTTTACAGCGCGCTCTAAATATTGAAAGAGACACCCTTGATGAAAGTCAAGAAGAATTTTTGAAACAAGCAGTTGATGATATTTTAGATAGTTACAGGCTTAAATCACGTAAGAGTAATCGTGAGAAAATACATTATTACATTGAAAGAGATTTGATAGGATACGGCAAAATTGACACAATGATGCAAGATCCTAATATTGAGGATGTTTCTTGTGATGGGCCAGGAGTTGAAATTTTCGTTTATCATAGAAGATTTGAATCTTTAAGAACAAATGTAATGTGGGAAGATGAATATGAGTTAGAACAATACATAATTCGCATGGCTCAGCGTTGTGGAAAGCACATTTCTATAGCAGAACCGCTTCTTGATGCAACATTAATGGATGGGTCTCGTATAGTTATGACACTAGGTAGAGAAGTATCTACCAAAGGTTCTACGTTTACAATTCGGCGTTTCAGAGATGAACCATTTACTCCAGTCGATTTACTTGAATTCAAAACGTTTTCTTCTATGCAAATAGCATTTTTCTGGCTTGCGATGCAATATGGAATGTCTATGCTGTTTGTAGGAGGTACAGCTTCAGGAAAAACAACATCCTTGAATGCATGTTCACTTTTCCTTCCATGGCAACATAAAATTGTCAGTATTGAAGAAACACGTGAGTTAAATTTGCCACATCCAAATTGGATTCCAGGTTGTACTAGACAAGGATTTGGAGGAGAATCAGCAGGAAGTGGCACAAAAGCACCTGGAGAAGTTGACATGTATGATTTATTACGTGCAGCTTTGAGGGAACGTCCAGAATACATTATTGTGGGTGAAATTAGAGGTGCTGAAGCATACGTTCTTTTCCAGGCTATGGCAACGGGTCACACAACATATTCTACATTCCACGCAGATTCTATTCAGAGTTTAGTCCACCGTTTGGAAAATAAACCGATTGAAATCCCTCGTGTTTTGATACCTGCTTTAGACGGTATTTCTATTCAAATTCAGACAAGAGTTGGTGGAAAACGTGTCAGAAGAAATAAAGGTATTATCGAAATTATTGGTATTGATCCTCATTCACATGAATTACTCACTAATGAAGCCTTTAGGTGGGACAACACAGTAGATGAATTTATATTTACAGGTAAATCATATATTTTTGAGAAAATAATGATGAAGGCTAATCTCAATCGAGTTGAGATTATGGATGAAACTAAAAGGCGACAGTTAGTGATCGAGTGGTGCTTAAAGAAAGGAATAAGAGATTACAAGGATTTTGCTAGAGTGGTTGCAGAGTATTATGTACATCCTGAAGACGTAATGAGACAAGTTTACGAGGACATGCAGGTTGGCGGTAAAAAGCGCAGACGCAAAGTTGAAGACAGAGACTTAGATTTATCCAAGTCAGATGATTCTGAAGTTGATGTTTCAGATTTCCCTCCAAAGGTTAGACAGAAGTATCAAACTCGTGAAGCTAAAGAGCAGGCTGCACGGGCTAAGAATGATGCTAAAATTTCACAAACGGATGATCCTACTAAGAGGGCTAATTTAATTGCTAAAGAAGAGCAAAGAAGGGCAAAGGCTGAAACTAAATTACAGAATGATTTGTTAAAAGATCAAGCCTACTATGTTCCATTAAAGCAATTGAAACCATTAGCTGAACAGATAGGCTTGGGTGACATATCATCGTTAAATGAAGTTGAAGGTAGAAGAATGTTGAAAGATGTCCGTTCAGAAATGAATAAGAAATCTAAGGCAGAAACTAAGATTTCTAAATTAGAAGCTTCAGATAAAAAACAAAAAGCAGTTTCTTCAGAAGAAGAGCGTGCATCTAAAGCACTCAATAGTCTAAAAGCTAAGCTAGCAAATAGGGTTCAGCGTTCAGCAAATCCACGTTGGTGGCATTCATGGCTCTAACCGGTTTTGAAACATTTAGTCGTGTTCTGTTGGGCTGGTTTGGCCGAATGGTTACGAAAGATTCAGTTGAATTAAGAAATCAATTAGTTAAAGCAAGAATTCCTTTACTTCCAGAAGATTATGTAGCTTCCTCGGCCATGCAAGTATTGTTAACTTTTCTTGGTGGTGTTGCTTTTTCACTTCTAATAGTTGGAGCTTTAGTTCCACAACTTGAAACAACGCAGGATCCAACAAAACCAGAAGGAGAAAATTTTGCCATATCAAACACAGTTCAATATGCTGTAATAGGTATTCTAGTTTTTGTATTGCCTATTTTAGTGGCTTTAGTTCAATTTTTGACTCCAGCATTGTTAGAAAGCAGTCGAGGCACTAATATGGATAGGCAGATTCCTTTTGCAGCAAGTTATGTTTCAGCTATGGCTGCAGCTAATGCTACGCCATCACAGACATTCAAATCTTTAGCAAGAAATAAGGACATTTATGGAGAAATAGCTAATGAAGCTGCATGGATTTATCACAGTATGGAATTCATGGGCAGAGATTTAGTTACTACTTTGAAAGAAGCTGTGGACAGAACACCTTCAGAACGTTTTGCAGAATTTGTGCAGGGAATAATTGGAACTGTAACATCAGGCGGTAATTTGAAATTATATTTCTTGAATCGTTCAGAATATTATGCACAACAAAATAGAGTACATGTCAAGGATGTATTGCAACAAATGGCTTTGTTCTCAGAAGCTTATGTTGTTGTTGCTGTTGCACTGCCTATTTTTGCTATGATTATTGCAGTTATTACTTTCTGGGTTTCAGGAGCAGGTATGAAACTCGAAGAGATACACATGTATCTGTTAGTATTTGGAGGTTTTCCAATAATTCAGTTAATTTTCTCCGGTTTATTTTATAGTTTGAGTATGGAGGTGTCAACCGATTAATGGCTATTAAGGGTAATCTTCAGAAAAAAGTCTATCGCGATAAGCGCACAGGTAGAAAGCGAAGATGGATGGAATATAGTAAAGTTAGTAGATGGTTATCAGTTAGAGATAAAGTAACAGATTGGGTTCCAGCTATTGTAGCTTTTTTTTCTATTATTTTTGCTTTATTCTTCTTTATTATTGCCGATATTAATAATACTACAGATGGGGAGACTTTAGTCGTAGATGTAGATGCAGATAAACAATTTGACAATCCATGGCATATGAATGACGGCAAATTTTCATTTACTTTTGGGAATACTTATAATGAAGCAAATGGCAAGCAAAATCGAATGGAAGCAATTCATGGATTAGGTCTTCCATTTGCTATTAAGGTAAATGAATCTGCAGATTCAGCACCGGGAATAGATGGTATTGAAATGGAAATGACTCCTAATGAATGGATTCGTTCTTTCCCAGAAATTTCAGCAATTGATTATATTGTATTTGGAATTATTTCTTTGATTTTACCTTATGGAATATATGGATATCGTAGAGATCAGATTAGGGCTAGGGTTGAAGAAAAATTCCCGGATTTCTTAAGAGATTTAGCAGAATACTGGAAGGGAGGTCTTAGTATGACTGTGGCTATTCAGACGCTAGCTAAGGGAGAATATGGAAATCTTAATGATGAAGTTAATAAAATGTCTTCACAGATTTCTTGGGGTGTTTCTTTTGGAGAAGTTTTAGAGATGTTTACAGAAAGAGTAACTTCACCTATTGTCACCAGGGCAGTTAGAATGGTTGATGAGGCAAATAGGGCCGGTGGTAAGATTTCGGATATTTTGCTTGCAGCTTCTTATGATGCACGAGAAATTAAGGCACTCGAAACTGAAAGAAGGCAGGAAGTAGGAAGTTATGTTACAGTTATTTACGCATCATTATTCGTTTATCTTGGAATTATTCTCGTTTTAGCTTCTACATTTATTCCAGCTATTGTTGATTCTTCAGCAGCCACTGGAGGCGGAGGTTCAATGTCCATTGGTAACTTAACTATCAGAGAAATGAATGAAGTTTGGATATCAACGGTTTTCCTTTATAGTTTAATAATTCAAGGAACGGGAATGGGAATGGCTGCAGGATTTATGTCCACAGGTCGTTTGTATTCAGCTTTCTTAAGAGCTTCATTCTTATTATTCCTAGGCTGGTTTATTTTTGAATTGGCTGGCATCACTACCTCAATGATAACTCCACAAATTTAGGAGATAATTTGATAAGAAATACTAAAGCTCAAATGCATGTTTTGGAGGTTTTGTTAGTAGGAGTTTTATTTACTTCAGCAGTTAATGTTGCAGTAAATATTTTACCTACAGGAGATGCAGATAATTCAGAGCAAAACG
>CAZVIT010000022.1:0-10617 GCA_964626865.1 uncultured archaeon
TCTGGTGTCCATTCAACTCTCCACTCAAAAGTTTTATTGTTTTCAATTTCAATGGCCTGATTCGCAAATTCCATTCCTTCTATTTCTAGAGTCACGTTCAGATTTGTAACATTGTTTTCTTCATTGTTGAAGAAATCAACTCCGAGTACCAGGTCATCTCCAAGAACAATTGGATTCTCTTTCCAAGATTGCACTTTCAGGTCCAATTCACAATCGAGCCAAGTTGTATTGTCACCACCATTCCAAAGACTATCTCTTCCTACTAAAACGAGTGTATTGTTTCCTTCAGTGAAAATGTTCACATTGATGTTAATATCCTTATTCCAATATTCAGCTTCACTTTCATAGCACCCTCCACTGTAACTTAAACAATTTTGAATTTGCTGCCCATTCAAATATACTGCATAATAATTGGTATACGCCGATTTTATTTTCCCGCCTAGGACGGCAGACGTATCTTCAATTGTAAAATTTTTTCTTATGATTATATAATCATTATCTCCGTCACTTCCACTAGTGTGTTCAGATTGCCATATAGTACCTGGCTCTACATCATCATTCGCTTTGTTACCAAAAGGAGCACTTCCTACGTCCCAATCACTGTCATCAAATGATGATTCTTCCCAGTCATCAGGAAAATCATCATCATCGTCAAAAATTCTAAAATTATATTCTGTAGATCCATTTTTCCCACTAGGAACAATGTTAACAGATTCACCATTTTCAAAATCGTTTGTGTATTTTATAGTAGTTATATCTATGTCGGGGTCATCTCCAGAGACTTGTCCAACAAAAATAAATGCAAGAAAAAAAATAAGCGAAAAAATTAAATTAAATTGGAACTTCATATTTTAGGAATTTCCACACGATTATTATAGCTTGTTACCAATTTTCAATCAATGTTTTTAATTCTAACAAGTTACCTTTTAGGTGATAGTTTGCTTTACTAATCACTCTTTCATCATTGGTATTAACTGCAATAGATAATCCAGCTCTTTCAAAGGTTGGAATATCTACTACAGTATCACCAACAGCAGCTACTTCATTCTTTTTACAATTATATTTTTCAATCATTTTTTCCATTACAGGACCTTTGTTATGCCCACTAGAATTGATTATTGCAGTTAAATTTCCATTTTTATCATTAATTAAATCGTTTGCTATAGCTTCATTCATATTCCATTTTTTAGCCCATTTATCAGCTAAATATTGGATTCCTCCAGAAATAATAATTGTCTTAATGTTTTTTTCATGTAAACTAGTAATTAATTCTTCTGCTCCTTTTCTTGGTTTTGCTTTATCTAGTATATTATTAATGTAATTTTCATCTACAGGTTTATCACTTTTACTATTCCATAATTTAATATCAGCTTTTACAAATTCTTCATCTGAAATTTTATGATTGATGTATAGCTGCAACATTTTAGTATTATCTGTTCCAAAATGTTCATGAATCATAGCCCATGATGAACGAGGTTCAAGGATTGTTCCATCCATGTCAAAAACAACTAATTTTATTTGTGACATTATCCAAAAGAAGAACTAAATCTATCAGTTGGACCAGTTTCTCGTTCTAACATCATTTTCATTTGGTCTTTAGACATTAGATGAGCTTTCTGGGCCATATCATAAGATTCCTTAGCATCTTTTTCATCCATTTCAATTTTAAAACTAAGCCCTGAGAACATAACAGATTCTTTCCCATCATTTTTGAATATAGCTAATAACCCTGCTTCAGGATTTGATTGAAATTCAACATTTTTGAATACTTCTTTTTCTCCTTCTCCAGGTAAAAAAATAATTATTTCTTTTGCTTTAAGCATATCAGTCTATTTCAAGCCTGTTCAAAAGAGTTTATTGTTTTATAATATCTAATTCCTGCTCAAGAGTTCTTCTTGAATCATAATTTCCATCAAATTCATGCCAATATTTAACGGATTTTTCACCTAATTTATATGAGAGAAATACAGTTTCTATGCCTCTTAGTGACGGGAAATTAACAATTCCAAGCGCAGGATCATCAATCTCTATTCCTAATTTACCTAAATCTATAGTTAGGTTATTTACAATATTAATATTATTTTCTAGTTCAATTTGTAATTCTTCCCATCCTGGCCGTAATGCAGCACGATAGTCATCTTTTACTTCTTCCATAATTTCTTCTAATTGTTCTTCAAGCATCTCTTGTTTTACAGAATAATCAGATAATTCATTGATGATAGGATTGACTAAATCTAGGAGGCTATTTGCCTCTTCCACGGTAAAAAGCCTAGTGGCATTCACTACCATGGAAGTTCTTAGTTAGGAAAGGGCAAATAAATGGAACGGATGCCTAATTTAGGCGAAACACTCATATGGCCCATTCGTAGTTGTAGGGAAATCATCATGAATGATTATACTAAACATCCAGACAAATTTAGTCAACGTCATGTAGGTCCTTCTGACGATGATGTAGTTTTGATGCTAAATGAGTTAGGCTATTCTTCATTATCAGAATTTACTAAAGAGGTAATTCCAGATTCAATAATGTTTGATTCAAATTTGAATCTTGATGAGGGAGTTGGAGAGCAAGAAGCATTACAAATTTTGAAATCTTATGCCTCTAAAAATAAGAATTACAAAAGTTATCTAGGTAATGGATATTATGGAACAATAACTCCGGGAGTTATCAAGAGAAATATTCTTGAGAATCCAGGTTGGTATACTCAATATACTCCGTATCAAGCGGAAATAGCACAAGGACGTTTGGAAGCATTATTAAATTTTCAAACGATGATTTCAGATTTATCAGGAATGGATATAGCGAATGCTTCATTATTGGATGAAGCTACAGCAGCAGCAGAGGCAATGAGTATGGCATGTAATGCTCTTAGAGGTCAACGCTCAACTTTTGCATTACTTGATGATATAAATCAACAAACAGTTAACGTTGTTAAAACACGAGCTGAACCTTTAGATATTAAAATCGAAAGTAATACAATATCAGATTTTGTTTTTAGTGAAGATATATTTGCAGTTTTATTACAATATCCAAATAGATCTGGTTCAATACGAGATTATTCAAAATTAGTTGAAGATGCTCATAATAATGGCAGTCTCGTTATAGTTGCCGCAGATTTATTGTCACTTTGTTTATTAAAATCTCCAGGAAGTTGGGGGGCAGATATAGTAATTGGTAATTCACAGAGATTTGGTGTTCCAATGGGTTTCGGAGGTCCTCATGCTGCATTTATAGCTACTAATGACAAATTGAAAAGAAATCTTCCGGGTAGATTAGTTGGAGTATCCAAGGATTCACATGGTAATGATGCATTGAGATTAGCATTGCAAACTAGAGAACAACATATTCGTAGAGATAGAGCAACTAGTAACATATGTACAGCACAAGTTTTGTTGGCTATAATGTCTTCAATGTATGCAATATATCATGGTCCAACTAGACTGAAAGAGATAGCATCTAGGGTAAACTATCTAACGAGAGTTCTTGGGGCAAGTCTGAAAGCTAAAGGATATGAATTACATACAGACAATTTTTTTGATACAATTCGTGTTAAATGTGATTCTAAAAAGATATTAGAATTAGGTTTAGAAAAAGGTTATAATTTTTGGAACTATGGAGATTCAATAGGCATCTCCTTTGATGAAACAGTTGAAATTAAAGATGTCAAGTCTATAATTGATATTTTTGATTCATCTTGGATGGAGCCATCAGAAGAAAGCATACCTTTAGGTTTGATTCGAACAGATTCATTTCTCAATCATCCAGTTTTTAATTCCTATCATTCAGAAACAGAAATGTTGAGATATATTCACAGATTAGAAGCAAAAGATCTATCCCTTAATTTTAGCATGATTCCTCTTGGTTCATGTACAATGAAACTAAATTCAGTTACAGAAATGGAGGCTGTTACTTGGCCTGAATTTTCAAATTTACATCCATATGTTCCGACAAATCAAGCAGAAGGTTATCTTAATCTGTTTGCAGATTTAGAAAATTGGCTTTGCGAAATTACAGGTTTTTCAAAGATTTCACTTCAACCAAATGCAGGTAGTCAAGGTGAATATGCAGGAATGCTTGCCATTAGAGATTATCACCATAATCGTGAGGATTACAATCGAAATGTATGCCTAATTCCAACTTCAGCTCATGGGACCAACCCAGCAACAGCAGTTATGGTGGGGATGAAAGTCATAGGAGTTTCTTGTGATGAAGAAGGAAATATTGATTTAGATGATTTTAAATCAAAAATAGAACAATATTCTTCATCACTATCTGCAGCCATGATAACCTATCCTTCTACGCATGGAGTTTTTGAAGAAAAAATAAAAGAAATATGTGATTTAGTCCATCACAACGGAGGCCAAGTTTACATGGATGGTGCAAATATGAATGCTATGGTAGGTTTGTGTAAGCCTGCAGACATAGGAGCTGATGTTTGCCATCTTAATTTACACAAAACCTTCTGCATACCTCATGGTGGAGGTGGTCCAGGTATGGGACCTATAGGAGTAGCATTACATTTAGCAGATTTTTTACCTTCAAACCCGATGGAGAATTATAAATCCGAAAGTAAAACAGGCCCTGTATCGGCTACGCATTGGGGCAGTGGCAGTATTTTGCCTATCTCTTGGGCATATATTGTAATGATGGGTTCTGAAGGTCTAAAGTATGCTACAGAAATAGCTATACTAAATGCTAATTACATGGCTAAGAAGTTATCTAAAAATTATACAGTTTTGTACAAAGGAAAGTTGGGTCTTGTAGCCCATGAATGCATATTAGATACACGTAATCTACTTGCAGATGCAAATTTAGTTATTGATGATATAGCAAAAAGGTTGATGGATTATGGTTTTCATGCACCTACAATGTCTTGGCCTGTTGCTAATACTTTAATGATTGAACCAACTGAATCTGAATCTAAAGCAGAAATTGATAGATTTTGTGACGCCATGTCATCAATCAAAAATGAAATAGATAAAATAATTGCAGGAGATTTTTCAAAGCAAGATAATCCTTTACGAGGATCGCCTCACACTTCACTTGAATTAACGGCAGATAATTGGAATCATAAATATTCTAGAGAAGAGGCAGCTTATCCTAAATCCTGGTTAAGAGAAAACAAATTTTGGCCTTCTGTTGGGAGGGTAGATAATACACATGGTGACAGAAATTTAATATGTTCCTGTCTGGATGTAAAAGCATATTCAGAGGAAAGCAAATGAGTAAAATATTAATGTATGGAACTCCAACATGTGGAGATTGTATCTTAGCAAAACAAGTTTTTGCTGAAAATAGTATAGCTTATGATTACATAGATATATCAAATGATGAAAAAGCAACACAGAAAGTTATTGAATTAAATAATGGAATTAGGAGAATTCCCGTTATTGTTTTTGAGGATAAATCTATTTTAGTTGAACCTAATAGAGAAGAACTTATTGCTAAATTAGGCTAATTTCCTTTCTTTTAATCCTTATTTTAGGATATTTTTTGTTAAGAAAGCCTTTTTATGGGTGAGTTAAAGTGAGAAATTGTGTATGATAGTCAATACACCCCTTCGGAGGAAAAAATAATGGCGACTAAAATTTCAAAAGCTCTACTACTCGCAACCCTTATGTTAGGAACATCTTTGTTAATGTTTACACCCTCAGCAGATGCTCAGGCTGCCGTTGCATATTCTATAAGTTTCACTGAAGGTCAGGTTCAGTTGGATGTTAGACCTGGAGCAAGTGGTATAGGTTGTACTGAAATGATTATTGAGAATCAAGGTCAGGCTACAATTGATGTAGATATATCACTTTCAGGAGGAGGAGTTACAATATCTCCAGGTGCCGTTTCAGTGACTTTAGCACCGGGCGGGAGTATTACAATTCCAGTTTGTGCTTTGGCATTAACTCGTTCTTCCTATAAGACAGTTCAAGTTACTGCACTCGCTTCTGGAAGAGAAACTAACACACAATTAAATCAGGTTAATAAGAATGCAGGTTTTGCAGTTATTGTTAAACAATATGCTAGATTGTCAGTTCAGGCCTCACAACCTTTCCAAAAAGTAGGACCAGGTAAGGAATTTGTTTTGAATTTTATTGCAGTTAATAATGGTAATTATATTGATACTATTGCAGTTGAAGTATTAAATGCCAAGGATTTAGAGGATGCAGGTTTTACAATTGCCTTGGCGGCGGTACAATATTCAGTTGATGCGCAAGGTGAACAGCCAGTACAGTTAACAGTAGCAACTCCAAGAGGTACAGTTGTTGGCTGGAGTAATGAATACCATACAGTTATTCTACAAGTCGCAACTACTTTGCAAGGTGAAACTGAAGCACGTTCAGTTACAGCAACACTATGGATACGCGGAGTTTTTCTTCCTGGTTTCGATCCAATTTTTACAATCTTTGCATTGGGAATGGTCGCAACTGCATTATCTAGAGCAAGAAGAGATTAAAATTCTCGGTTCTTTTAGTAGATAATCTAGTTATAGTCTAGTCTTGACTGTAAATTATGGAGAAATCATGTGGAATAGTTTTATTTTATTCAGAAGAATTTTTATTAATTCAACATTCAACAGCATCAAATAAAATTAAAGGACATTGGGATTTTCCTAAAGGTCATGTTGAAAATAATGAAACTGAATTAGAAACTGCAATTCGAGAATTGCAGGAAGAAACAGGTATTGATGATTTTAGATTGATTGAAAATTTTAGGCATAAAATAACATATAATGTTCACAGGAATAATAAAATAATACCAAAAGAGGTAATTTTCTTTCTAGCAGAGTCTTCTACAAAGTCAGTACAATTAAGTTCTGAACATCAAAATTATATCTGGTTAAATTTTGATTTAGCACATGACAGATTAACTTATACTAATGCGAAAGAGATGTTAGTTAAAGCTAAATCTTTTTTAGAAAAGTAATGTAAAGGTTTTATCTACATTTAGCTTTAGATGCATGTGGATAATAGTGAAAAAGTTAAGTTAGAACCATTGTCACGCGATGACATTCTCAGAGGTTTTATACTCTTAACCTCAGTTTTTTTAGTTTTCTTTTCATTAAGTTCAGATGATAAAACAACCGGTATTTTTGCATTGCTAATATCTATATTATTCTTGACATTATTATTTGTTAAAGGTCCGATTTCCGTTGAACCTAATTATTTATTTGAAAGATACGCAGATAATTTTGGTTTCTACCTTGATAATGCAGAAGATTATCTTTGTAAATTGTTTGATGCTAAAAAGAAATCAGAGAAAGTTTTAGTTGGTGTTGCTTTCAATTTTCTATTAGTTATGCTTTTTGTTTTACCTATAGATCTTTTATTCCAACATTTGACACGTGAAGAAAATTCACTTTTACTT
Source organism: uncultured archaeon (assembly GCA_964626865.1). GTDB lineage: Archaea > Thermoplasmatota > Poseidoniia > MGIII > CG-Epi1 > CG-Epi1. The sequence continues at coordinate 7,361 of CAZVIT010000022.1, forward strand.
TATCAACAATTTTTAACTTGGGTAATATACATAATCGAGAGTGCTTTTGGTATAGAAGTATATATCAGAGGTGAGAATTCAACTATTTTATCATATGCTGATATAATTGATATGGAAATTGTAGCCGAATGTACTGGCTTACATGAAACTGTATTCTTGAGTTTACTGATACTTTGTTTTAGAGGAGTTAAGCCGATAGTTAGGGTTAAATGGGCAATTTATGCGATAATCTTTATTTTTGTTGAAAATTTAATTAGAATAATATCAGGTTATTATTTAATTAATTTATATGACTTTAGTACATGGGATAAATTTCATTATTTTTGGTGGCATACAGGTCAATATGCCTTAATTATGGGGATTTTTGTATTCTGGGTTATGACAGTTGCAGGTAAACCAGAAAATAAAAGCATTAAGAAAAATTTTGTGCGTTAATCAAAAGAAATATCGTGTTGCATTTTTTCAGCTTTAGTTTTTAAATATTCTTTATTTTCTTCATTTGGTTTAGGTGAGTGTTTTGTTTGTGTAACATCAAAACCTTCCTTGACTAAGTCTTTTACTTTTGAGGGATTATTAGTCATTAAATTTATTTTTGTTACTCCTAAATTTTTCAAGATTTTAGCAGCATTTTTATAATTCCTTAATTCAGCATTAAATCCTAAAGCAACATTTGCTTCTACTGTGTCCAACCCTTCATCTTGAAGATTATATGCTTTTAATTTGTTTACAAGTCCAATTCCTCTACCTTCTTGTCTTGAGTAAACAATAATTCCTTTTCCTTCTTTAGCTATTCTTTCCATTGCCAAATCTAATTGTTCCCCACAATCACATCTCATTGAATGTAGAACATCGCCAGTAAAGCATTCAGAATGCACACGGACAAGTATTCTTCCTTCAATTTCACCCATGATTAGCGCTAAGTCCTCTTTATCATCTTCATCTCCAGGAAATGCAAAAAGTTGAAATGTACCGAATTTAGTCGGCAATCGGGCATTTACTAAACACTCATTAATTTTAATCATATTTATTTTGCTAGGACAATTACTTTTTCTTCTTCATTAATTAAATTGTAATCACGTCTTTTAACCATGGCCATTATGTCTCTTCTTGCATTCGGTTCTTCATAGCTAATATGTATCTCTTCTCCTTCTTTCATAGATATCATTTCTCTGAGAACTGCCATTACGGCTTGTGTACATTGCAATCCTTCAACATTTATTTTTCTCATAATATTATACAGTAAAGTTATCAGTCATATTGAGTTCTAATTTAGCTTCATCAGACATTAAATCCATATTCCAAGCAGGTTCAAACACCAATTCAACATTAGCATTTTTTACGCCTTTTACCTCAGATACTCTTGCAGCTACTTCCTTTGGTAGACTTCCAGCTACAGGACAGAATGGTGACGTCAATGTCATTATAACCTCGACATCACCTTTATTTATTTTTATATCATAAATTAATCCTAGTTCATATATATTTACAGGAATTTCAGGATCATATACTTTTTTGATAGATTCAATAATTTTATCTTTTAGGTTCATTCAGTACTAACCTCTTTATCACCATCTATTGCGGCAATTAAGGTATGCCATGCGAGTGTTGCGCATTTAACCCTTGCGGGATATTTTTTTACACCCTCAAAAACTGATAATTTCCCTAAATTATTTTTTTCTTTGTGATCTGTAGTAACTAATTCATGAAATTCCTCAAATAAATGACGTATCTCAGAAGTCTTTTTGCCAATGATAGCTTCTGTCAGAATACTTGATGATGCCGTAGAAATAGCACAACCTGCACCTGTAAATTTTATGTCTTTAACTAAGTTATCTTCAATAATTAAATCTAAAGAGATTTTATCGCCGCAAAGGGGGTTATGTCCATCAGCATGATTTGTATGTTTATCAATATTTCCTTTATTTCTAGGGTTCTTATTATGATCTAATATTACCTCCATATACAAATCATCGAAATCATTCATAAAAATACATCCTTGGTTCTTTCTATGGCCTCAACTAATTTATCAATATCCTCTTTTGTGTTATAAATTGCAAAAGATGCTCTTGCAGTTGCAGGTATTTCATAAAAATCCATAATCGGCTGTGTACAATGATGTCCGGCCCTTATAGCAATTCCTAGTTTGTCCATTATAGTTCCAATATCATGTGGATGAATTCCATCTATTATAAATGAAATTACGCTAGTCTTCTTACTTGAATTTCCAATTATTTTTACATTATCAATACAACTAATTTTTTCGGTTGCATAATTTAGTAGCTCCATTTCATTTTTTTCAATTTTTTTAATGGTTATATTTTCAATGAAGTTTATAGCTTCTCCGAGACCAATTGCTCCGGCAATATTTGGCGTTCCTGCTTCAAATCTATTAGGAATGTCATTGTATATGGTTTCCTCAAATGTAACTGATTTAATCATGTCACCTCCACCCTGGTAAGGTTCCATATCTTCTAAGATTTCTTCTTTTGCATACAAAATCCCAATTCCAGTAGGCCCATACATTTTGTGACCAGAGAAACAATAAAAATCGGCATTTATTTCTTTAACATTTACTTTCATATGCTGTACAGCTTGTGCGCCATCAATCATTATTTTAATATTATTTTCATGTGCTATCTTTATTAATTTTTCAATTGGGTTTATAGTGCCTAGTGTGTTTGAAACATGATTAAGAGATATAAATTTTGTATTTTTATCTATCAATTCATTTAATTTTTCAATAATTAGTTCCCCATTTCTATTCATAGGAATAACTCTAATTTCACTTTCTTTTTCTTTAGTAATCATTTGCCAGGGAACAATATTTGCATGATGTTCCATCTGTGAAATAATGATGTTGTCGCCTTTTGAAAGCAACGGTTTTACATAGCTGTTAGCGACTAAATTAATTGCTTCAGTAGTTCCTCTAACAAATACAATTTCTTTAGAAGATCTAGCTCCAATAAATTTGTGTACTTTTTTTCTGGAATTCTCATATTCCTCAGTTGACTTTTGACTCAAATGATGAACGCCTCTATGAATATTTGAATTTGTATTTTTGTAATAATTCTCAATTTTCTCTATAACTGAAGTTGGCTTTTGTGTTGTTGATGCATTATCTAAATAAATTAATGATTTCTTGTTAATTTTTTGAGATAAAATGGGAAAATCATTTTTAATCATGCTTCACCATCAGGAATATTTTGAATAATTCTTTCTAAAAGGTTATTTTTCGTTTCATCATTTTTGATTCCACT
>CAZVIT010000022.1:10717-13331 GCA_964626865.1 uncultured archaeon
TTTGAATAATTCTTTCTAAAAGGTTATTTTTCGTTTCATCATTTTTGATTCCACTTAGTACTTCACCCACATATGCCCTCATCATCATTTTTTGAGCTTCCTTTTTCTTAATTCCTCTTGTTCTTAGATAAAAAATCCCCTTTTCATCTAATTGTCCAACAGTAGCTCCGTGAGTACATTTCACATCATCTGCATAAATTTCTAATTCAGGTTTTGTATGGATTATTGCATTATCGCTTAGTAAAATATTTTGATTACTTTGAATTGCATCGGTTTTTTGGGCCTCATTATGAACATGTATTCTTCCATTAAAAACTCCAGTCGATTTTCCTGAGAGAATACCTTTGTACAATTCATTGCTAGTACAGTGTTCTTTTTCATGTTCAATAATAGTATGGTGATCAATATGATTATCATTGTCTGCGAGATATATTCCCCTTAGATCGCAATGTGAACCTCGATCTTTTAGTTCAACAATGAAATCTTTTCTAGTTAAATTTTTTGCATTTGAATAATTATAAGAAGAAAACGCACTATCTTTTTTTTGTCTGACAAGTACATTGGATATTTGGTAAGTCTCCTCAGAGAAATCATCAATTATGATATGCTCAACATTAGCTCCTTCTTCCAAATAGAAATTCGTAACTGAATTTACTAAATTCTTTTTTTTACCTAAGAACCTTATTTCTTCTAGCATAGAAATATTACTATTTTTTCCAGCTTTTACTATAATTCTAGGGTGAATAATTTGTTCAGATTTTGTATTATCTACAATATTAAGAAGTTTGATTTCTTTTTCAGAATTTTTTTTAAAATTAATAACACACCCATCATTTAAGAATGCATTATTTAGGTTAATAAAGGGATTATTCGTTTTGCTAAAATTATTAATTTCTAGATTATTTTCTTCTAATCCAGATTGTATGTTTGTAGTTTGAACTTTATCACTTCTTTCAATTAATTTACCATTTACAATAATGATATCAAAATTATTATCTTTTAAATTTTTTGAGATTCCTAAACTAAATTCTGAATTATTTACAACAGAAGGATCCGTATATTTCCAAAATTCTTCTTTAGATGTTGGTATTCCGGTTCTTTTAAATTCTTTAAAGTTTTCAATGCGAATATCTTTAAGAATTGCATTATTATCATTGATTGTATTATCAAAATCAGCAGTAATTCTGTTCAAAACTTTCATTTAATTTTTAGATTCCTTTATTACTTCTTCATAGCCTTTTTCTTCAAGTTCAAGTGCAAGTGTCTTATCTCCAGATTTAACTATTTTTCCATCCACAATTACATGTACAAAATCAGGAACGATGTAATTCAATAATCTTTGATAATGTGTTACAACAATTGTAGCTTTTTTCTCATTTTTCATAGAATTTACTCCATTTGCTACAATCTTCAGAGCATCTATATCTAGTCCAGAATCAGTTTCATCTAGTAAAGCCAATTTAGGTTCTAGAACTGCCATTTGAAAGATTTCATTTCTCTTCTTTTCTCCACCTGAGAATCCTTCATTAACTGGTCTTTTTAGCAAGGAATCTTTTAGATTTAGAAGCTTTATTTTATCACTAATAATATCCATAAAATCCATAGCATCGATCTCACTTTCTCCTCTATGTTTTCTTTGAGCATTCAATGCTGATTTCAAGAAATAAGTATTATTGACACCAGGTAATTCAACAGGATATTGGAAGGCTAAGAAAATACCTTCACATGCCCTTTCATCAACATCTAATTCTAGTAAATCCTTGCCTAAGTATTCTACACTTCCTTCGTCAACTTCATAGTCCTCATGACCTGCAAGTACTTGAGCTAAGGTTGATTTACCTGAACCATTAGGCCCCATGATGGCATGAGTTTCCCCTGCATTTACTTCTAAATTAATTCCTTTAAGGATAGAAGTTTCTTCTACGCTAGCATGCAAATTTTCTATTTTTAACATTTTTAACCGACACTCCCTTCTAGTGATACTTCGAGAAGCTTCTGAGCTTCTACAGCAAATTCCATTGGTAATTCCTTGAAGACTTCTTTACAGAATCCATTTACAATTAAATTAATGGCATCTTCTTCAGAGATTCCACGTTGTTTACAATAATATATTTGATCTTCACCTATTTTAGAAGTTGAAGCTTCATGTTCTATGTGAGATTTTGTATTTTTAACATCTAAATATGGGAATGTATGCGCGCCGCATTTGTCTCCAATAAGCAATGAATCACATTGAGAATAATTACGCGCACCAGACGCAGATTTGTTAATCATCACTTGTCCTCTGTATGTATTTTGGCCAAGTTGTGCTGAAATCCCTTTTGATATAATTGTACTCTTAGTATTTTTACCAATATGAATCATCTTGGTTCCAGTATCGGCCTGTTGTTTTAGAGCAGATAATGCTACGGAATAAAATTCACCTACTGAATTATCGCCATGCAAAACACATGAAGGATATTTCCAGGTTATTGCTGAACCTGTTTCTACTTGAGTCCATGTTATTTTTGAATTATCGCCTCTACATGCTCCTCTTTTAGTAACAAAATTATAGATTCCACCTTTTCCATTTTTGTCTCCTGGATACCAATTTTGTACAGTTGAATATTTTATT
>CAZVIT010000023.1:0-8733 GCA_964626865.1 uncultured archaeon
GATTCTAGACTGCTAACATTTGCATTGAACCAGCCATCTCTTGCATGTAGAGACTGTCTTGCTAAATCAAGTTCATCTTCCATTTCTTGAGTAATTGATAATAATCTTTCATATTTTTCAGTTTGATCTTCTATAATTCCTTGCATTTCTTTAATTTTAGGCTCATACTCCGCAGCAATCTTGCTTTGTCTTTGCCTCTGAATTTCAATTTCACGGAGTTTTGAATCTCTTTCAGTTAGTAACTCTTGTAATGAAGCAATCATGGTTTGCCTAGTTTCAATATCAGATTCTAGATAATTGATTCTATCCAAAGATGCATTGAAATCTTTTTCTTGCTGTTCATAAGCATCCCATAACTTTTCTAGTCTTTGTTGTTCTTGACCTAGGCTGTTTTCAAGCTGTGCAATTTGTTCCTCTAAATCAGCGCTCATACTAACACTCCGTGCTTGAGACCACGCTACCTGTTATATAATCTCCTCTGTCGATTAGATTTTGTGGAACCAATCGTAGGCTGTGGTCATTTAAAGATAAATAATTTGGATGAAATTTTATCATTTGTAACTTCAGATTTAGCATTAGTCGACTCAAGAAGTGTTTGTGGCATTGAGCATTTACATCAAGCAGCAAAACTATCTTTATCGGCACATACTAATGGCTATAATCTTTCTAATGACAAATCTACAGAAGTTTTGCTTTATTTAACAGCTCAACGTCAAATTTCTAAAGCACTGGAATTTGCAGGCATAACTGAATATACCAAATCAATTGGTTGGGTATCTTATGGTAATATATCCTCAGATTTCTTGGGCATAATAGATAAAGACAATTCAGTTATTTCAGTCTCTAATTTTGATTTTTCTAAATTTGCAAAAGATGTTAACAATAAGTTTGATAATAACCTTAAGCAGAAAATAGTAATGACACGTACAGCTACTTTACCTACACAGACAAGGTAAGTCTTTTTATTCTTAAGTAATATCTACAATTTATGTCAAATGACAAAATAATAGAAATGCTCAATGTTGGGCTTGGTTGGGAATTGCGAGCATCAGCATTATACTCACATTATTCTGCATATGTAAATGGTATCCACAGATTACATTTGCAACCTTTTTTTGATGAAGAGTCAGCAGAATCTGTAGTACATGGTAATACAGTTAGAGCAGCTATTGTGAAACTTGGAGGAGTAGCAGTTACAGAACGTGATTCAACAGAAATAGTACATACTACAGATTATAATGTAATGTTAAAAGAAGCTCTTAAAACAGAAAAAAAGGCAGCTAAAGTTTATGAAGTAGTTTTGGAATTAATTAAAGACGATGAAGAAATGCATGATTCAATAGAGCAAATTTATTTCCAAGAACTTCGCTCAGTTGAAGAAGTTACACAACTTTTGTAATTATTGTTCAATAATATTTTCTTTAATTGCCCATCCGGCAACACATCCAATCAGTGATCCAATAATCCCGAAGAACATGAAGTCCACATCACTAACAATCATGTTTCCTAGAGAAACGCCAGGATTTACGTCTCCAAATGCAGTACTTGAAACAATGAAAAGAGTAGCTCCGATTGAAGCAGGGTCTTGTGTAGTTAGCAGAGAAGTTACAAAGAAAGTGGTTCCAACGGCTGCAGCTAGTAATAATGCAGAATCGCCATCAAGTACGGAATCATTTGTTCCAGGATTAATTAAATCAAATAAATAAAATCCTAGACATGCTCCAATAATTTGTCCACAAATATAAGCAATAGTAGTGTCTTTATCCATTTTGTCTGAAAGAAAAGTAGGGATGGTAATTACAGGATTAAGATGACATCCAGATACAGGGCCTAAAATATGAACAAGAACAAAAAGAGTTAGTGCAAGGGTAATTAGGCCTACAAATCCTGTAAAAGAGGATTCAGCGACACCTTCGTTATTAACAATAGTAGTATCGTTATTTGCTAATGCAGATACGCCAAAAAAAACTAAGAAAAAAGTTCCCATGATTTCAGCGCTGACAGCTTTCCAGTTCGTCTTTTCAAACATGTAATATCATAACTTCATTGGGTCTTGCTTTTAATACCTACTTGTGACTATGAAAATATGATTCAAATTGCTAGTCCACAGATAGGTAAAGAAGAAAGGGAAGCAGTTGATAGAGTTTTACGTTCAGGAATAATAGCGCAGGGTCCAGAAGTAGCTAAATTTGAAGAAGAATTTGCAAAAGTATCAGGTGTAAAACATGCAATTGCATCATGTAATGGGACTACAGCAGGTCATTTAGTTATGCTAGCAAGTGGTATTGGGCCAGGTGATGAAGTAATTACGACTCCTTTTACTTTTTTTGCTACAGCCTCGGTTGTAATGATGGCTGGAGCTACCCCTGTCTTTGTAGATGTTGAAGAGGATGGGTTTTGCCTTGATCCAAAGAAAGTTGAATCTGCAATTACGGATAAAACAAAAGCGATTCACCCAGTCCATCTTTATGGAGAGCTAGCAGATATGCCTTCATTTCTGGAAATAGTTAAAAAGCATAATTTGCTTTTAATTGAGGATTCAGCCCAAGCACATTGTGCAAATTCGTGGGATGGGAAGGCAGGAAGTTTTGGAAAAGCAGGTTGGTTTAGTTTTTATCCAACAAAAAATATGACTACTTCAGAGGGAGGAATGATAACTACTAATGATGAAGAATTTGCAAATAAATGTAAAGTAATTAGGGCGCATGGCATGTCTGCACAATATCAACACACTGAATTTGGATATAATTATCGTATGACTGATGTGTCTGCAGCAATTGGACGTGAGCAACTTAAAAAATTACCAAACTTTAATGCTAGACGTAGAGAAATAGCTGAAGTGTATAATTCAGAGCTTTCAGAGCTAGTAACCACTCCAAAGAATAGGCGAGGACATGTATTTCATCAATATACAATTCGTTGTAATAAAAGAGATGAATTAAGAGAATTTTTACTTAATAGAAAAATTAATACCGGAATTTATTACCCTAGTTTATTGTATAATTATCCATCTATGGCAGCCTATCAGTCAAGTTGTCCAAATGCAGAGATTTTGATTAAAGAGGTTCTAAGCTTACCAGTTCATCCAGCACTCACAGATTCAGACGTTTTTGAAGTAATTTCTTCAATAAAAGCTTTTTTTGAATAATATGATTGATAATTTTTTAAAATATAATGGACCTCTATGTCTTTTTTAGGCATAACTTTATACATTTTGTCCAAATAAGTAAACTGAGGCATTATTTTGTCAAATTCATTTCCAAGATTAGGTAAACCAGCTCCACTTTTTGAAGGAGATGTAGTTAGATTTGATTCGCGTAAAAAACAAATATTTTTTGATACAATTTCACTAAATAAAATTATAGAAGAAAAAAAATGGTCAGTACTTTTTTTCTATCCAAGGGATTTTTCAAGTTTATGCCCCACGGAAATCCATTCATTCAATCGAAGAATTAAGGATTTTGAGAAGGCAAATTGCGTGCTGATTGGCTGTTCCACAGATTCAAAAAACACACATAAGGCTTGGATGGAAAAACCACGTACAAAAGGGGGAATTGACAAATTATCGTATCCTTTAATGGCAGATCCTTCACTAAGGATTTCAACTTCTTATGGAGTTCTTCAAAGAGATTTAGGTCAAGCATTAAGAGGTACTTTCATAATAAATGCTGAAGGCATTTTATCATCTATGGCAGTAAACCCTGCTTGGATTGGGCGAAGTGTTGATGAGACTGTACGCACATTACAAGCCTTACAATCGGGAAAGGCCTGTCCTGCAGGTTGGAGACCTGGTAGAAAAACACTCTAAAAATCATAATTAGAATGTATTTGTGAGTTATACTTAAAAGCCCATTTCCATCTATACAAAGAATATTGTTATGCCAGAAAAATCAGAGGACTATAAAGCAGACCAAATTCAGGTATTGGAAGGACTAGAAGCTGTACGTAAAAGGCCTTCAATGTACATAGGTTCAACAAGTGAAGCAGGTTTACATCATTTAGTTTACGAAGTAGTAGATAATTCAGTTGATGAGGCAATGAATGGCCATTGTGATTATATTGATGTTGTGTTACATACTGATGGTTCATGCTCAGTTACAGATAATGGACGAGGTATACCTATAGATCCCCATCCAGTCTACAAAGTCCCGGCCGTTGAAATAGTTATGACTAAACTCCATGCAGGAGGTAAATTTGATAGTGATACATACAAAGTTTCAGGTGGGCTCCATGGAGTAGGAGTCTCAGTTGTTAATGCACTTTCAATTAAGGCCTCAGTTGAAATTAATAGAGATGGAGGAGTTTATACTCAGACATACAAAAGAGGCAATTTAGAGACAGATCTGAAAAGAATAGGAGATAGTGATAAGCATGGAACTTGTGTTCGTTTTACGCCAGATGATTCTATTTTTGAAACCGTAAATTTTGATTATCAAATTTTACGTTATAGGCTTAGAGAATTAGCCTATCTTAATGCAGGAATTACAATAAGTCTTAGAGAAGAGCTAAAAGATGGTAAATCAGACAAATTTTTCTATGAAGGAGGTATTTCTGAATATGTTAAATTCTTAAACAAGGGTAAAACCTCTTTAATGTCAAATCCAATGTTTGTTACTGGTGAAAAAGACCAAATACAAGTAGAAGCAGCACTTCAATGGACGACTGCATTTAGAGAGAACATACACACTTTTACAAATAATATTGCAACTCGTGAAGGTGGAACACATTTATCTGGATTGAAAACTGCATTAACACGTACGATAAACAGCGTTGCTAGAAAAAGAAAGCAATTGAAAGATAAGGATTCAGCATTAGAGGGTAATGATGTGCGAGAGGGCCTTACTGTAATTTTATCGATTAAGGTTCCAGATCCTCAATTTGAGGGTCAAACAAAAACAAAATTAGGCAATTCAGAAGTTAAAGGAATAGTAGATAAGATTATGACTGAAGCATTATCTAATTATTTTGCTGAAAATCCTTCAGATGCACAAATTATTATTTCGAAATGTATACAAGCATTTCAGGCACGCGAAGCCGCAAAAAAAGCAAGAGACTTAACTAGACGTAAAGGAATTTTAGAGGGAGGAGGCTTGCCAGGTAAATTAGCAGATTGCCAAAGTAAAGATCCCTCAGAATCTGAGCTTTTTATTGTTGAGGGAGATTCAGCAGGCGGAACTGCCAAGCAAGGCAGAGATAGAGCTACACAAGCTATTTTGCCACTACGTGGTAAAATATTAAACGTTGAAAAATCCCGTATTGATAAAATATTAGCAAATAATGAAGTTATGGCATTAATCACAGCAATGGGTTGTAGTATAACTGGTGTTGAAGAAGAAGATGAATTTGAGCTTGATAAAGCCAGATATCATAAACTAATAATAATGACAGATGCAGATGTAGATGGCGCACATATTCGCACATTATTATTGACATTCTTGTATAGACATATGAAAGGATTGATTGATGCAGGATATGTTTACGTTGCTCAACCTCCTTTGTACAAGGTTAGTAAGGGCAAAAAGCTGTCTTATGCTTATGATGATGTACAATTAGAAAGATTATTGTCAGAATATGGCTCAGGAAGTTCAGTACAGCGATATAAAGGACTTGGAGAAATGAATGCGATTCAGTTATGGGATACAACAATGGATCCTTCTAAAAGAACATTATTACAAGTTGAAATTGAAGATGCAGAATTAGCAGATAAGGCATTTGTTGAGCTTATGGGCGATGATGTTCAGCCAAGAAGAGAATATATTGAAGCAAATGCTACAGCTGTAGCTAATTTAGATATTTAGTTCTTCCATAACTTTTGGAAAAGCTTCAGCAAATTTCTCTACTTCCGAGGTCGGTATTGAGAATGAGACACGTATGAATTTTTCTCCAAATCTTGTAGAAACATAATTTCCAGCTCTTACAAATATATCATTTTCATATAGTAATTTATCTTGAACAGCCTGAGGATTAGCCTTGTGTTTCGATATGTCTATAACCATCATACTTGCTGCAGAAGGATAGACAGGTAGAAATGCACCTTCAACTTTGTCAACAGCCTTTTTTATTATTTCTTGATTTCTTCTTGCAGTTTTTAGTAATCCAGGTAACCAATCCTTTTTAGTTTCAAGTGCAGCAATTGAAGCTCTTTGACCAATTACATTTATTCCTAAATCAGATACCATTGTACCTCTAACTTCAGATATAAACTCTTTTGGACCTACAAGAGATCCAACTCTTAATCCAGCAAGTCCACAATTCTTTGACACGGAGTAGCCTGTAATCGTTTTTTCAGGCAGAATATCAGCAGCTAGAACATGCTTAGGTGCAAAATCACGATATGTAATATCATCTATAATCCAAAAATCATGATCTTCAGCTAAATCACATATTGCTTTTTTTTCTTCTTTCGGATAAGTACTGCCTAATGGGTTAATGGGATCAATTAGAAATATAGACTTAGTTTTTGGATTAATAGACTCTTTAATATCCTCTATTTCAAATCTATAATCCCCATGATAAATGGGTATGTCGGTGCATTTAGCACCACCTAATTTAGCGAATTTATGGACAACAAAATAAGAGGGGTCTGAGGTTATCATTTCACTTCCCTTGGGTTGGATGTGTCTCATTAAACAATAAAGAGCTTCAGTACCTCCATTTGTAATATGTAAATCTTGTTCAGGTAAATTTAAGTCTTCCAAAATTAAGTTTCTTAATTCAGGTAAACCAGAAGCTAGAGGATATTTTGTATATTCTCTTTCATCAGCAGCCTTCTTTATAGCTTCTTGAATTGCAGCATGTGTAGGTAAATGGTTAGTATTTTGCGACATCCAAATAACATTTTTGTTATTGTGTGCATAATCAAAATCATTACTCATATTTTATTATCTAGCCTAAAGGTATTAAGTTTGGGTTCCTTTAGCTCGAAGTAAAAGAATGGTAAATCAAACATTTAACCGCTTAATAAACAATCAATTATTTACTAGATTTACTTGGTTGAGGTTTATAGGTTTTGAATTTTGGATGGTGGGGTTCACACCTTTTTTTATTGGATATGTAGTTTCATCTAGAGAATTATTTAGTTTTGATTTATTATATGGATTTTTGATTATAGCTTTACTAACATCATCTACATTTGTATTAAATCATATTTGTGATATTGCTTTAGATAAGAAGAACCCTCGAAAAGAATTTAGTTTACTCGTACGTGGTACTATTAATTTAAAAACCTCATGGATATTATTTTGGATACTACAAATATTATGTATAATATTATCTTTTAGGTTTAACTTAGAATTTCTTTATTGTATTTTAGGATTAACAATTATTTCTTTCGTATATAATGTGGAACCATTTAGATTTAAATCAAAACCTGGTCTAGATCTACTGAGTAATGGAATTAGTTTAGGTTTGCTAATTCCTTTAGCTGCCTGGTCAATAGAGCAACCTATAGTTGAATTTCCAAAGCTTTTTTTCTTATCAATAATCTGTTATCTTTTAGCTCTTTATTGTCCAACTATGGCAGTTGATGTTGAGTTTGATAGAAAATTTGGTTTGGAGACTTTTGCCACAAAATTTGGAGCTGAATTCACTATGAAGTTATCATGGTTTTTCACAATTAGCGGAGTTTTAATTTTATTATTTTCAGGTTATTTTGAGATATATCCTTGGAGTTATGATTTATTCATTTGGACTGGTTGGCTTCTAATTCTAGAGATTGTAGTACATTACATTTACTTGCCAATTTATTCAGAGCCAAGTTATAACACAGTTGCAAAAGGGTCTATAATATTAGCAACTTTTGAGGCTATAGCAACCCTAATGTTTTTAGTTATTTTTTTGAACTAATTCTACTGGTTAACAAATCCTAGAACTTTTTTGCAGTTTGAGCATGACACAGCAATCACTCTGCCAGCACTTCTTTGATTACCTGCAGTTTCAGCAGTAAAGTCAACTACCTGGAATCTGTATGTATTACCATCTACCCCAATATCTTTGCTGCAACAAGGACATTTAGAGGGAGCGTCAGGATCATCTTTTGAACTAAACATAATTTACTAATGAACATTGTTATTTAATATGTCTATTACTTTGTTGTAAAATATTTATGCCTTCATTAATGATAATTGGAACGGCCCATGTGATAGATTTATCGTATCCACTAGAAGGATTTATAAGAGAGTTTAATCCAAATTCAATTGCATTAGAGTTAGATAGAGATAGATGGTTTGCTTTACAATCTCAAACTCAAACTCCAGGAGGTCCTTTCTTTCTAAGAATTTTGGCACGCATTCAAAAATATCTGGGAGAATCATTTGGTAGTTCGCCAGGGGCTGAAATGCTGGTTGCGGCAAATATTGCACGATCACTGAATGCTGAAATAAATCTGATAGACAAGCCTATCTTGCCTACAATTAGAGGAGCTTGGAAAAATATGCCTTGGATTGAGTTATGGAGGATAATTAAAGATAGTCTATTTTCTTTCATAGGAAAAGGAAATGTAAATTTCTCAGGAAGTATGCGCACAGGTGATTTTTCTAAGGAATTAGAAGAATTCTCTGTAAATTATCCAGTAATAAAATCACATTTGATAGATAGAAGGGATACATATATGTCAAAGAATTTAATCAAATTATTTCGGAAAAATAGCGATAGTAGAATAGTAGCAATAGTGGGTGAAGGCCATGTAGAAGGCATGGCACGCAAACTATCTTCAATAAATCCAAGAATAGTAAG
>CAZVIT010000023.1:8833-13166 GCA_964626865.1 uncultured archaeon
TCTGAGTCTTCTATTGTAATTGCATAGTTTATTTCTCCACCAAATCCAACACATGATATATCACTAAATTCGATTTCAAGAGAAGATACAAAAATTTGCACATTTAAAGGATAATCAACACCATCCTCATTACCATCTACAATTTCATTTCCTTGTCCTTCGTCTACATAGTCTTCAGGAACTACTTGTAATATTTTAGTAATTTCTCCAGTTTCTCCATCTTCGTCAATTACAGTGAGTGTGATATTGTAATATCCTCCTAAGTTCCATGAGTATTCAGTGTCAGATTCATTCGTAGTTAATTCATCACCATTACCAAAGTTCCATTTATATTCCTTAATTGGAGCTCCTAAAGCTGATGAATCACTAGCATCCAGAGTTATGTTGTCATTAGTTCGTATTTTATCGCCTGAAGAAAATGTAAAACTAGCAACAGGCCCGAGTGATTTAACTTCAATATTTTTAGTTGAGGTACTTTCTTGTTCTTCACCATCTTCAACAGTGAGTGAAACTGTAAATGTGCCAGGAGTATTCCAGCTATATTCAGGAGATTTTAGTGATGATGTTTTATTATCTCCAAAATTCCAAAGGAAATCTAAAGCGTCACCTTCAGGATCATATGAATCTTCACCAGAAAGTCTTATTTTTTCACCTACAAATAATGAATTTACATCACTTGTAATTTTGGACACAGGAGGTAAATTTGTGACGGAGAATGAGTGAGTAGCGGTGCTACTTTCTCCATCAGGGTCTTCTACAGTTAAGCTAATTGAATATTGACCTTCACTTAAATCTAAAGAAAATTTATTTTGCTTTGATGCAGTATAACTTGGTCCGCCAGCCTCAGCAAGATCCCATGTATATGTTAAAAAATCATTGTCAGGATCACTACTTGCTAGTCCATTAAACACAACTTCATTTCCTTCAGAATAAGCCCCTCCATTACTTGGAGTTGTTATTATAGCTACGGGAGGCCTATTACCTGGCTCTACAGTAATTACAACTATATCTTGATCAGTTAGTCCTCCCGTATCTTGTACAAGGAGAGTTAAAACTAGATCCTTCCCAGCCATGTCAATAGTAACAGTATCAGACATTTTGGTACTTAAATCAATAGGACTTCCCAGTCCAGAAAGGGTCCATTTGTACTGTAATTCATCTTCGTTTGGATCAGTAGATGCAGATCCATCTATTGAGAAAGGTTTCCCCGCTTCTATTACAGCAGCTTGCCTAGGCATTAAAATCAATGCTTCAGGAGCTAAATTCTTTTCAGCATCGTCATCATTTGAAAGTAAACATCCACTAAAGCATACAGCTACAAGGGCTAGTGCAATAGAGATGTTCTGAAATTGTTTCATATTTATTCTAAACCTATCATATTAAATATAATTTACTTTTAAGCAACAAGTTTTGTTCTTATTGGTCTTTTTCCTCCACATGCCTGGCAATCCAAAATCAAAGTTCTACCTCTTTTGCTAAAGTCAGTATCAGGCCTATTACATTCTTGACAAATTACAAAAGTATCTATGTATAATTTAATACGTTCTTTAATCTTCTTTTCAGGTACTCTTCCTTGGAGAACTAGCCTACGGTTATCAATAGAACCTGCAGTTCCTAATTCTTGTAGTAGAAATTTGTACAAATGATTTTCTTCTCTTCTTAAAACATCTAATATTTCTGTAAAGTTACGTATGATTGTTTTTTTGCTCCCTTCATGCAAAACTTCAGGGACGGGAGGAGTAAATCTTTCGGAATTCACCATTACGTCTTCAAGGCCTTCTCTTGCTCTTTCTAGTAGTTTCTCGTAGTCTAAATCCACATCATCCCAAATCGAGCCCTTGTAAAGGCTTTCCTTTATGGTTTTCTAATAAAACCATATAATAAACCTATTGAGAATCCGAAATGCTGTATGAACAAAACTAGAGGTGCATATAGTCCTTGTTTTAATTTACCTGTTTGAAGACCTACTAGAATTCCAGCAAGGCTAATGATTCCGAAATAAGCTAAATTTAGTATTATGGGAATCATTAATTCTAATTTTCCAAATATAGGAATCTCAATTTCTAAAAGTGAAAGGCTGTAAAGTCCCATTAAAAAAATGAAAGCACTAATAAAAGCAAAATACCGCATATCAAAACTTTCGGGATGCATTCTTGTTACTTGCGCCCGTGTTTTTCCATAATTAAACATTTGTTTAAGGAAAGGTATTGGTCTTGATCTTCGGTGGTGCCAAACAATTACATCAGGAGCATACAAAATCTTAAAGCCATTTTTTATCAATTTTATATCGAATTCAGCATCTTCTCCAGGCCACAAAGTATCGTGAAATTGGACAGTTTCAAAAACTTTTTTCTTTATTATATAATTACAAGTTGGATTGTGCTCTATTTCTTTTGGTTTAGCATGCCCTATAGTATATCTAAATGAGAATAGAAATTTTGAACCAAAAATTCTTCCTACAGCTTTAGCAAAAGGTAAGCCTTCTCTTGGAGTAAAATTTGGCCCTCCTACTCCTACATAGTTAGTGTTCTCGTTAAGATGTTTTATAGCATTATTGAGCCAATCTTCCTTGAGTATTGTATCATCATCAGTAAATGCAATAATTTCCCCTTTTGCCAATTCTACACCAATATTACGCTTCTTTCCTGCCGCATAAGGTTCATATTTTACTTTAGTATTTATTCCATAATTCTTAGCCTTCTCTGCATTAATTCTCAACAACTTGGTTTCTTCATCTCCAATTAAAATCAGTTCGTATTTTTCTTTTGGATAATCTAATTTACTAACGCTTTCAACAAGACCTTTAATATATTTCACATTTCCAGTAGTCGGAATTACTATTGATACAAAGGGTATATTTTCCAATTTTTTCACCAAATTACAGTTTTTTTTCGTATAAAACGTTTTCTAGTTCTAACGCTAAATTCTGAACACGATTTAAGTCTTTAGTTATGATTGCTATCTTACCCGAATTATAAATGTTAATCCTACAATCTTTTTTTAGTGAAAGCATTGATCCAGTAAATGCTAAAATCTCATAGGAAAATTTTTCTAATTCTTTCTTTATTCTTTCTAGATTAAGTTTTATTTTTTTTTTAGGTTTGAGAATAAATGACTTGCAGTTCTGGCAAGGTTTTAGTATTTGAAACACTTATTCCCAATATATTACTTCTATTCTTATTGTGTATTCTGCATTTCCTCTTTCATGATCCACCACAATAAACCAATCCCCTAATTCATGTATTTCATCAAACCAGGATCTATCCGTACTGTTGTAGTAATCCATTTCAATGTAATTGACCTGCTCGGTATTATCCATGTCATGTGTATAATTCTTTGCTACGCATTCATTACATTCTTCATCTTGATTATTTCCTTCGTCTTGATCAGGATTTCTCTCTTGGGTATGATTGTACAAGTATAAATCTAAATCGTCATCGTGCAAGGAACCGGTTTCGTACTCTAAAGTAGCTTTAATCCATCTTGCAGGTATTCCGTAGACTTGCAATGGATGCTCTTGATCTCCAGTGTTAATATTTCTCGTATCAGTGTACTTATAATTTATTTTCAATTCGACATCATCTGAATAGCTTGCTTCATCACTTTCTCCCATTTCATTAGTTATTTTAACTTTAATAGTATATATTCCAGAATCGAAGTCATGAGAAATTTCAGCTTCATTTGTTTCTTCTTCAGTCTGAAATCCATCACTAGATTCATAAGAAAAATCCCATTCATATTTTGTAATGGTGCTTTCAGAAATAGAATCTGATGCAGAAAAAGTATACTTAATTTTTTCTGCATTATTAACTTCGGAATTTAGCTCATCATCAGTAGTTACAATTGCACGAATTTCGCTATTTTCCTTTTCAACCTTTACTTTTACTGTGGAGGTGTCCTCATTTTTACCGTCACTTACAGTTAATGTTACAGTGTAGGTTCCTTCAATAGTATAGAAATGAGTAATTTCACCACCATTTGAAATACTGCCTATAATACTTTCATCATATCCATCTTTACTATCAAAATCCCAACGATATTGTAGCATATCTCCTTCGGGATCAGTACTATCTTTTCCAGTGAATGTAATAATCTCATCAGGTTCAAAAGGGCTGGAACCTACAAAATCAGCCACAGCATTTGGTGCTTTGTTTTCAGGTTGACTCGCATCAAGAAAATCAAGACACCCTGAAAAAACCATAAGCCCCATTATTAGGAATGAAATGTATTTCATATTATCAAAATTAATAGCTATTATAAATGAGTTATGTAAACAAATGGTGCAGGCGCCGGGATTTGAACCCAGGTTGAGGGGTTGGAAACCCCTAGTCAT
>CAZVIT010000024.1:0-12841 GCA_964626865.1 uncultured archaeon
TCTATCAGAAATCATTACAAAGTTAAAGAAAAAGCTAGATTATATCACAAACAATGGAAAGAAGGAAAGACTATAAGTGAATTAGCCTTAGAAATTGATTTTCCACCTATATTATTGGCTAATTTTTTAATGCTGAAAATGAGATTTACTAAGAAGAAAACTAAAGAAATAATGAAAAATACTAATCTTGTCAAGAATAATAAAAGATTGAAGGAAGAGTTAGACGAAGTAATTGAAAGAGATGAACTTTACACCCCAAGATCACATGATAAACAATCTGCTGAGGGAAACAGAAAGGAAGATTCAATCGCAAAATGGCTTGATGGAAAAAAAGTAGAATATTTTACTGAAAATGACCTCAGGGCAGGTACTGTTGAAGGGAAAACTCCTGATTTCCTACTTATGAAACCAATTGAATGGCACGGTGATGAATACAACTGGATTGAATCAAAAGCAAGTTTTGGTGATGAATATATTCATAGAAAGAACCATAGAGGACAGGTCTCTGATTATGTTGAACTTTATGGTCAAGGAATCCTAGTATATTGGTATGGATATTTAGATAATCTGAAATCCAAAGGATATACTATTGTTGATCGTAAAGAATTAGGAATTGAATAATCTAGAAACCTTGATCAAATATCCAGGCTTCTATTCCTCCATTAAGATGACTAATTGCAATACCTTGAGATTCTACCCATGCTCTTGCTGAATTAGAGCGAATTCCTAAGTGACAATACAGAACTACATTTCCATGTCTAGGGATGCTATCTAATCTCTGGGCAAAAACATCCATCGGAATATGCATATCTTCAGCTTCAATTTTAACTTCTGCACGTTCCGCAGGGCCTCTTACATCAATGAGTAAAGGTGGATTATCCGATTCCAATCTTTGCTTTAATTCTGCTGCAGACATGTGATCTGGCAAAGCCTTGGATAATGCCTGTCTTTCTTCAACAACTGCATCGGGAACTTCAACCTGTCGAATCGTACCTTTTCTTCCATCTAAGAAATAAAATGCAGATTCTTTAATTAAATCTAAAGCTAATTGGACTGCTAACATTGCTTGATGCATGCCAACCCATCCCACAAAACTACTGAGAACTCCGGTAGTTGAGCAATCCTGAATTGATTCTGGAGCTGGAGGTTTGGGATATAATGCACGATAATATCCACTTCCTGGCAAAAATACTCCCGTATTCCCTTCAAAAGCTCTAATTCCTCCGTGAATCAACGGTTTATCTATTGATTGACAAATATCTGAAAGAATGTATCTTGAATCTACGTTGTCAGTACAATCAATAACGAAATCATGTGAACTAACATATGTTAATGCATTATCTTTATTCAATTCTTCAGAAACTTCATTGATTACTGCATTTGGATTCATATGGCTCAAAACATTTTTGGCAGCATTGACTTTCAAACTACCAACATCACCTTCTGTGTAAAGCGGCTGTCTCGACAAATTAGATAGTTCTACTTTATCAGGATCCATTATAGTCAGATATCCTATACCTGAACTAATCAAATAATGTGCTACAGGACAACCAAGACCTCCCATTCCAACAATCAAAATACCTGTGTCTTCTAATTCTTCTTGACCTTTCTCACCGACTTCAGGAAGTGTGATTTGGCGGGAAAATATCTGTTTGGCCTTGTCGTTTAACACAATGCTCCATAGTCCTGTGATAATAAAATATGCACAAACTTAGAACCTTAATCCTTATAGAGGACATCTTTAACCAAAGATGAACTGGCTAAAAATTGGAATGTTCGGACTCGCGTTCGTCACTCTAATTGGACTCATTTATGCGATTGAGCCAGACAAGATTTTTGACGCAATGTCTAAAATTGAATTCTCATTGTTAATTTTGGCTATAGTTCTCTATCTAATCAATACTGTAATCAAAGCAATGCGGTGGAGATTGATTGTTTCCTCTACAGGAACTCAGTTAGGATATGTAGAAGCTGTAAGATTGTTTCTGTGCGGTTTAGCTGTCAATAATACAACACCAGGTGGTGTCAGTGGTGAACCTTTGAGAGTTATGCTTCTTAGATACAAAAAAGGAACGCCTACTGGTGAAGGATTATCAACTATATTCAGTGAAAGACTAATTGATTTGACTGTTCTAATGTGCCTAAGTGTTAGTGGGTTATGGTTCCTATTGCCAATTCTAAATCATGGAGATGGACAAAATCTACTGCTCTCTGTCGGTGCATTATGCATTATTCTAACTACATTGCTAACCTTTGCTTTACACCCTAAACCTCTCAAAATCGTAATATCTTTTCTCGAACCTACAGAAAAGAAACCACATATTATGCAGAAAATCCATGGTTGGATTCTTCAATTTCAAAAAGGACTAGAACAATTACGCGAAAAACGTGATATCGCAATAAAAGCATTCTTGGTTACTCTTGTTATTTGGATTAACGCATCAATAAGATTTGGATTAATTGTGTATGCTGTAACTGGAAATGTTGAAGCTGCAGGATTAATTATTCTAGCTGCAGGTTTGGTTTATTCTATTGGTACATTCTTACCATTTGGTGTTGGAAACATTGCTATTGCAACACTTGTTCTATCTGCTGCCGATATTGATGAAGCACAGGCCATTACTATTGGAATTGTAGAAGTCGCTACTTCTCTAACATTATCGGTCCCAATGGGCATACTTTCAATGGGAATTACTGGTATGCCTGAAGAAGAAAAATTAGATTAATCAAGATAATCTTGAATTGTCATAGATTTCCAACCTTTTTCTAATCCCCATTTTAGAAAATCTTCCATATCGCCAATTGCACTTTTTCCGCCTATAGTAAAACCTGCAGGAAGACAACTTTTGTACTTTGACAAATCAACAAAATCCCAAGGATGGAAATATAGGCACAAATAATCAAAATTAGCTTCAACAAGAGAGGCGCCCCATCTCATATATCCTTTAGGAAACATTCGAAACCAGATCCAAGATAATGGTAATCTGAGGCCTGGAACTACTGATACTGGCAATACGATCAAACCACTCTCCTCATCCTTATGAGGAACTAGTTTTCCCTTACCTGAATATCTACCTGGCATTGGACTTGGATGAAGTGAACTATCATACTTGAAACCTAAATCCTTTATAATTTTCAATGAAGGATGTTGAAATCTAGGTGCACGAAAACCAACTGTTTTCTGTCCCGATATTGATTCTACAATATTCTTAGCTTTCTTAAGACGCTTACGTGCCTTATCTTCTGACATCTTATTGTAATCATCACGATCATGCAATGCATGTAATGCAATCTCTTGCCCTGAATCCACTAATCTTTTGAAAACTTTAGTGTCGGCTAAACCTATTGCTGCTGTTGTAAACCAAGTTGCCTTTATTCCTAATTTCTCAAACAATTCTATAATTCGATAAGTACCTTTCAATGATTCATCGATTGCTTCTTTAGGAAATCCTGCTTTTTCAAGACGACGTTGTTCCTCAAAATCAATAGTTAATAATAACTTAAAATTATTGGATTCACTCAACTATTCCAACCCAATTTTTGAGGCAATACGGTACGTATCTCTGCCCTGATCATAGTGCAAATAAACCATGAAACTTGCCCATAAATTGGCAAAAATATTGCCCTTCAAACGAGTTATCATTGTTATGTAAATTAAATCTCTAACACCCTTTAGAATACGAGTAGCTCCATATTTTGTTTTTCCACCAATTCTATCTCTATAATCTATCCTTACTTCACCTAAAGTATCCTGAGGTTGTAAAATCAGGGCGGGAATATACCTATGAAATGAACCATAGAGAATTAATTCGCTCAATCTAGGCGCATAATATCCCTTGAAACCTGAGCCAAAATCATGTGCTTCTACTCCAGTCATGAGTCTGGCTAAACTATTGGAAATTCTAGATGGAATTCGCTTTCCTGCAGGTTCATCAGCTCTATCATATCTCCAGCTAGAAACTACTGCATTTCCCTTGTTCAAAAGTTCCAATACTTTTGGAATATCTTGAGGATGATGCTGCAAATCTGCATCCATAGTAATTACTGCATCACCAGTTGAATTACGAATGCCTGCCAAAGTACCTGCGGTTTGACCACTATTATAAGCCAAATGAATAGCCTTGAATCTAGAATCCCAATGATTGATGACCTTCATCATTTTCCATGTACTATCTGTTGAACAATCGTTAATCAAAAGGACTTCCCAGTCGTAATCAACAGGATTAAGCGCCCGCTTCATTTCTCTTGCTAAAGCTGTAAGGCATTCTTCTTCATTATAGCAGGGAACAACTATGCTAATTTTTGAATCTGAGGTTAGCCATCCTTCCTCTAATTTATTGGAATTATCAGCCACTAATCTGCCTCAATAACATAATCTGGTAAAAGAGCGATACTCTCTCCCGGGAAATTCCATACTAAAAGCAACATTAAAGCCATTCTAGTCTGGTAAGTTGGTGCAATCATTACAAATGGTGCGTACCAGCAAATGTACCATGTAGGATAGTCTGGACTCCCAAACATTAGGACCATTACACCTAATCCAAGCATTAAAACAAAGGATTCTGCTGAAGAAAGATTAATATTGTCAAAATAGGTAGAGCAACTTCTGTACAAAAAGAATACAATGACTGCATAGAGTGCAAAGAATTCTAAGGCATAAAGCCATGGTGGATTTAGACCTAAACCTCCTTCATACATGTAAAAACCAGCTGCAATTTGTGTTCCATAATAAGCAATAAAAGAGAATCCAATTACTTTAACTGAGAAAATAGTCCAACCTGATTCTGTTTTCAAATCATTACTAGATATCAAACCATCCCATTTATTTACAAACCACATCAAAATATTTGTAAATGCATTATTTTCATTATCATAGCGAGAAACTTCAACTCCAGTCAAATGTCTAGCAAAAATCCAACCTGACATCATGATAAAACCCATAATCCCAAACAATGAAATGAATATGTCATTGAATGTTAAACCTAAAAATTCTGTAGAACCTGTAAATTCATAGAAAGCTCTTGCAAATGACTTCATCCAATCACCCATCCAAGTTCCTCCTTGGTATTCTCGATAAACTTTCAATGCCCCAGGATATCTCCATTCAAGAATTCCATAGGATAATAGAGAAGCTATGGGCAGTCCTGCTGCATACAATAATCTACCTCTCCAAGAATATATTATGAATAAAAAGAATGGTATCATAACTACTGGATAAAATTTCAAAGCAATTCCCAAACCTATCAAGAATCCAGAGAGGAGATAAATTGAATCAGATCTCGGAGATTTTTCTTCAGGCCAAAGAAGTTTCAAAGGAACAAGAGTACATAATATCACAAATGGATCGTAATGCCCTGACAAACCTGATGTTTCAATTGCTATCGGAAATATTGCATAAGTGATTGCTGCATATTGGGCATGTTTCTTTGAATAATATTCATGTGCAATCCAAAATATTACAAGAACTACTAATGAATCTCCAATGCTAGATATTATTCTAAATGAAGTATAATATGTAACATCTGTGGATAATGTCTGATTAATAACATCCGTGGTAAAACCAATTATCCAAATATAAAGCGCAAATAATGGAGGTTTATTGATATCTGCTCTTTCAATGTATGGTTTTTGCCCATCCACAAGAGCTTGGGATCTTTCAACATAATATTCTATATCTTTAGTAATTATCTGATCTTGGCCTAACCACCCAAATCGAAGAACTAAAGAGAAAAAAAATAAAAAATAAATTTGTTGTCTATAAGTGGCATTTTTTAGAAAAATAACCTTATCTATAATTAAATCTAAATAATAATAAATTATCAAAAATGAAATTGTCATTGCTATTCCATTAACAAGATAATACCCCCAAATCATAACTGAGATGTAACAAAATAGATATAGAACAATACCAAAAATGGCAAGAGATGGCAACCTTTTCTCAGATTTAGTAGACTCTTCCATTAAATTCATCTCCAGCCCTTTCGAATCAGTATTCTCAAACGCCTTGATAGTGACTCAGGACTACCGTTAATAAATATGAAGGCAGAGCTGTTTACTAATCCCAAAAACGCCTTGTTCTTGCATAAAGAATTTCAGCCTCAATTATTGCTTTAACTAAATCTGATTCATCTCTAAGTTGCTTTCTCAAGATTCTACCTGCTGTATCTGGCCCAATACCTCTCCCTGCAATTACCAATGCAGCTCTTTCTCCATGAGACCTAGCTAATGATGCTGATTTAGTCAATTTCTTATTACTTACTTCACGATTAAGTTCCATTGGATGTAATAATGCTACCATACGACTATTACAACTTGGACAAATTAATTCATGTTTAGTTATCAATTTTACTTTTCGTTTCCGGGAATTATCACAAGACAAACATCTCAATGATAAATCTGTACGGAGTAAACGTCTTTTGACTGCAGTAACAACTGAACTATCTGATTTAGGTGGTTTAAGATAATCTCTGTAAGGATCTAAACCTGCATGACCATGAGGCGTTTTTGGTGAAAGTTTTACTGAAATCTCTCCTGAATTGATTTGATCAATGAATTTCTCCATACCTTCTTCATCAAGCTGGTGAAATAAAAATCGTTCAACAGCTTCCGAATATAGTGGCGTATCTGAATATGCCTCCATCAATTTCTTCATACCAAATTTTCCTATGTCTGCATCAGGAGCAATAGCTCCCATTTTCCTAGCTGAATGAAGAAGTTGAGGCTTCAATGAAGGACTATCTTTTATTGCAAATCTAAGCAAACTGCCTACATCAGGAACAAAACCTTTCAAGATAGCAAGTAAGTCCTTCACAGTTGTTCTTGCTGGAACATCCAGAATTATCCTATATGGATCAAATTGAAAACCAATCTTGTAACCACTCTTAGCTGTTAACATAGCTGTAACTATCATTCCTATTGTACGGTTTAATCTGCTTCCTCCAGGATAATTCAATATGAATAATCGTTCATGTTGTTCTACAGACAAGCAAACTGGAGATGGCATTATTCCTGCATCTAAAATATTTTCATGGTATTTCTGAAGAACTTCCAAAGCTTCACGAGTGATTGGCAGTCCTGCCCAATTTCCATCTGCCAACCTTTGTGAGGCTTCTTGTGCCACTGAAAAAGGAACAGGAATATCCTCACCAATCCACCTTGGTAATTCCCCAAGTGATGTTGATGGAGAAACTGTAACTTCTTCATCAATTTCAACTACTGCCCAAACTGAGCCTCTAAAGACTATCTTATCGCCAGAAACTAAATCAAGAATAAAACGTTCATCCAATCTTCCAATCATTTTTCTAGTTGTAATATCTCTTACTCCTGAAGTTCGTTGATCTGGAATCAAAGATAAATTGCCGTGAAAATATTTCATTGCCCTAGGTCCCTGCCTGACTGCTTTTCCAATTGTACGGTTTTGATGAACATTGTCCAGCAAATCCAACATATCTGTTAGATTTTCCTCAGTGAATTTTTTGAAAGGATATGCTCGTTTAATTGTATCCAAAAAAGTCTTTTTATCTACATTTTTGTCGCAAACGGTCCAAGAGATAATCTGATTTGCAAGAACTGCTAAAGGCATCTCTCGAATTCTTGAAGGTTCTAATTCTCCTGCCAAGGTTCTACGAGCTATTACTGCAGATTCAAGTATCTGGGTTTCCTCAGTAGATACTATTCTTCCAATTGCAGTTTCCTTGATTTTATGTCCTGATCTGCCTAATCTTTGACTCATACGAGAAGCATCCCTGGGAGAATTGTACTGAATAACTAAGGCTGTGTTACCTACATCTATTCCTAATTCTAAAGATGATGTGCAAATTAGTGTGTTAACTGTACCTTTCCTATAATCTTCTTCTGCATCTATTCTTACTTCTTTACTTAGTGAACCATGATGAACATGTATACTTGCATTAGGATCCCACATGTTCCATCTGACTCCCATTGCTTCAGCTGTATCTCTAGTGTTAACAAACAACAACGTAGGACCCATTTCTGAGGCTTTTGCAGAGTACCTAAGAGCTGCAACACGTTCAGGTTCCCAATACAATTCATTTACTAATTCATCATCATCTGAAACTGGTTCTGGAGCATGAACAAGAAGATCCATATTTCTTTCAAGCTTAGGTGTAAGAATTTCAACGTCTCTATCTCCAACCAAAAATGAAGAAACTTCTTTTGGAGTACCTACTGTAGCACTTAGACCTATTCTTTGGAACTCTCCTGCAAGTAATACTAATCTTTCAAGTGCTATGCTCAATTGAGCTCCTCTCTCACTCGATGCTAGTTCATGAACTTCATCAATTATCACAGCTTTAATGCCTGAAAGATTTTTTCTCAATCTCTTTCCTGAAAGCATGATTTGTAAAGTTTCGGGAGTTGTAATCAAAATTTGAGGTGGATTGCGTGATTGCCTAGTTCTTTCTGATTGCGAAGTATCTCCATGCCTTACAGCTACACTAATTTTAAGCTCTGAACCAATATCTTCCAACCTACGAAGCATATCTCTATTCAAAGAACGAAGTGGAGTAATGTAAAGCACACTAATTGGTTTTGCTTCTTTTTCCAGAAGTCTGTGAAACAATGGAACCATTGCTGCCTCTGTTTTTCCAACCCCTGTAGGTGCTATCAATAGAACATTGGAACCTGAATCAATTACTGGCCATGTTGATGACTGCGCGAGTGTTGGCTCAGAAAGGCCTCGTGTCTCTAATGCTTCTAGCAACTTTTGATTAATCTTCATAATCTTAAATCTGTTAAATTACCTAGTTCTCCAAAATCTAATCCTTCTAATGTTTCAACACGTGCTTTTGCTAAATCTGCCAAACCATTTCTTAGAATCGGTCCCAAACCCTTCAAAGGTTCTCTATTCATAGTTCTTCCAGCTAATTCTCCAAATGCTGGCATTACAATTAGCTGCTCTGGAACTTTTTCATATCTATCATGATCTAACATTGGCGCTCTTAACCAGCAAGATTCACTATGTAATTTATCCACTCTATCACGAAAAGAAAGGGCTGGATGCTCATGCCCTAGTATAAGAATTTTAGAATTCATAACTTCTTGTGATGGCCATGCATGCCCATGTGCAAAACCTACATCGCCTATAGTACAACCGCTAGAATCATGATATATTACTTCAGAAGGTGCTATTTTGTCAAGCCCACCATCATGATTTCCCGGAACTATTTCTACTTCTGCTATTCTCATAACTGCCATAAAAAATTGATCTAAATCTCGTCTCTGTTGCTGACTATTATGAGGAACTTGATGTTTAACATCTCCCAACAAAAGTAATCGTTTAGATTTCGTTTCTTTTAGCAATTTCAACACTTTTTCTGTTCGTGCAGTTGATCTATTAGGGACCCAGACACCTCCACGAAGCATTTCAGCCTCCACTCCATAATGCAAGTCTGACAGTACTAGTATCGATTCGTCCACTAAATTTAGTGCTGCATGACCATGGACTGGTACTATCTTCATAGACCTAGATTGCCAGCAAACAACAAGGCCCCAAACAAATAACCAAGAATCGCTCCCCCATTAAGTAATGGAAGTCCTGCTTGCGGTCTGCCACTAAGTACAAATATCATCAAAATAAAGAATCCTACCAAGCTACCTAACATTGTAAATAATCCTACAGACCAACCTAATGTTGCCTTAGCTGAAACTACCAAGGCTCCTGGAATTACTAAATCACCTAATCCCATGAATAATGCTTCTCTTTTTTCACCACTTTCTATTTGTTTGTTCAAACTTCCTTGTGACAGAAATGAATATGACCTAGTTTTGGGCATAACTAATAATATTGGAAGTTTAAGATCCATTACTGAATCAGCTAAATCAACCATATGACCCGTCCTATAGACAGCCCATGCATCATATATTGCTAAACCAATTAAAAGAAGCAATGCAGGTAAAAGACCAAAAGAAATACCAAAGATAGCTGCAACACCTGCTGCCAAAATAATTCCTGCAATATCGATAACATACCATTCAGGGTAAGTCATTAACAGAAAAGTTAATTGAACGGCTAATCCAGCAGCTCCAATATATCCTGCAGTGTCTGTTATCCCATAAGTATAAAAAAATGGATAAAACACATAAATGAAAGTTATTCCTATTGAGGAAAGAAAAATTAATTGTAAAATATAATCTAATCCATTTTTTGCTATCCATAAAACAAGTGCAGTGAAAACCAGAATAATGGCAATATAAACGAATGAATTAACAGGATTTTCGGGATCATCAAAAGCCTGTACTTCGGCCTCTTGATACGCCGGTACAATAAACATAGCAATTAGATGGGAAATAACAAAACAGAAAGCTAAAGCCATTATTGGAAGCCTATTTTCTTCCCAAGCTTCAGAAAGACTTTGTTCAGTCCCTTTGTTGTCCGACATACAGCTCTCACTTCAGTGGCCATTAAAGGCTTTATTAACCCGTTATTCTGGACTAGAATGTGCGGGTGTGGTGTAGCCTGGTATCACTCAAGCTTGCCAAGTTTGGAACCCGGGTTCAAATCCCGGCATCCGCACCATCTATAGTTCATCTAGCTTACCGAGAATATCATCCATTCCTGATGCATCTTCCTCATCATCAGATTTTTCTTCTTTCTTTTTAGGTTTATTCTCAGGATCATCGAGCTCATTAAGTTTGCTCATCAAATCATCATCCTCAGAAGATTCCGATTTGTCAGCATCTGAAGAATCATCTCCATCCAATTCATTCAATTTACTCATTATATCATCAACTCCAGATTCGCCTGGATCTACTACTTCTGCTTCAGCCTCTACTACCACAGCTTCAGCCTCTACTACTTCTGCTTCAGCCTCCACTACTACTTCTGCTTCAGCCTCCACCACTACTTCTGCTTCAGCTTCTACCACTACTTCTGCTTCAGCCTCAACAACGGGTTCCTCGGATTTAGCTTCAGGAACTATCTCTGCTTTAACTGCATTTTCAATATCTGCAATATTGAGCGCTTGTCCCTCTTTGTATAAGTTAACACGTTCAAACACTGCTGAAGAAACCCCTGATGCATGACCGCCCTTGGATTCATAGTCTAAGTGGACATTCAAAGATGCTTGTGCAGATTTTAATGGTTCGAAATATAATGTAACTGGCATTTCATCGTTAGCAGGCACTTTCTTGATGTCCACTTCTGTAACTTTATACTTAAATTTAGGCTCGGTCTTAACCAATTTCATGAAATCTGCACCATACTCTAAGGTCAATTTTGCTCCCTTAAGTTGCTTCTTTGAATAATTATTAACCAAAATATTAACTTGAACAAAGCCAGCAACTTGTGTCCAACTAGATCGTATATTAACTGATTTCAATGCCTGAAGCTCATCAATCATATCCTTAGTAACTGTTTTACTGATATCCATAATTGGTTGAAGATGTTTAACAGTTCCACTAAGGCTGTCGACGTCTCCATTCCAGTCTTTAATTTCAGATTTAAATTCGTCTTCAATTTTTGTTAATGCTCTGCTCATCCTTGATCTTAAATCTCTGTTAGCCTCACCATAAACTACAGATGCAAGCATTGTATGTTTTCCTCTTTCAAGAATAATCTGATTTTCACCATAATCAATTGAACCAAGATTTCCTGTTGTCTGGAATGAATCTTTAACAAAATCGTTAATGGCTGTCAGCATACTACTCATTATATCTTCATCGACTTTTGCTTCTTCATCCATTAAACTAGATAGCATACGACCATCATTGTAAATTAAATACATTTCTTGAATCTTGTAAGGTGCATGGGAACTTTCAGAACCAATATCTTGCATATTAATAATTCTAGTAACAGTTTGTGGCAGAACTGCTTGAATTTTGGAAATTAATTTGGCTGCTTGTGGAATATGTGAGTATGTAGATGCAACTTGCCTTACAATATCAATATCTACTCCTAATTCTTTCAATTCATCAATAGTAAAGTTTTGGAACAAGGTATCTGCCAATGCTAGGAATGAATTCTTCTGCCTTGATGGTGTTCTCTTGTATCTTTCATATGTTGAATTCCAGACCTCTGTTACTACTTCTTTCTTTAAATCCTGGAATATTCCGGAGTCTGCAAAAGAACGATTTATCATTCTCAGTTCTGTACTGAATGGATTCATATCGCCCCATCCTTGCAATACATCTGGCCAAGTATCGTGAGGGAATCGAATAACACTGTCATTTATTGGTAAATATGCCAATACCAAATTCAATGTTTTTGGATTCATTTTATCATCCAATTTTTCTTCAGTGTATTTAGATAGTACTTCAACATAAGCATCAAAGAAATAATCGTTACAATAACGCTCTTCCATATGGTCTGAAAGGAAAATTAATGAAGCTAAAGCATGAAGACCACCCTTACGATATTCTTCTCCATCTTTGAGCAACCTTTGCAATAACTGAGCAACATAATTTAACATTCCCTTAACTGAATTTTCTTCGATGTATTCCTTTGTCAATGTTTTTACACTTCTGTGCATCATTTCCCGAACCATCGACCAAACATATATTGGACTACCTTCTGCATATTCTGCAAGTATCTTTACTGCTGCATCGTTATGTCCTATACTTTGGAAGGCCATCATTTTCTCAATCATTGCCTTCATATCCAATTCACTGAATAAAGGCACAGTCAAACGATCGAATTTAGCTTGCATTTCGGTTGGAAGTGCCTTCCAATCTGCTTCTCTTGAACTAACAATAACTCCTTTGACTTCATTTTCGGTTAGTGCCTCAACTAAATCCTGATTTTCAGGTATATCATCATAGAAAACACGTACTCCAA
Source organism: uncultured archaeon (assembly GCA_964626865.1). Taxonomy (GTDB): domain Archaea; phylum Thermoplasmatota; class Poseidoniia; order MGIII; family CG-Epi1; genus CG-Epi1. The sequence continues at coordinate 12,794 of CAZVIT010000024.1, forward strand.
ACATTTCGTGTGCTTTAGCTATTGTATCTGTACTTAGGATGCCCACTG
>CAZVIT010000025.1:0-12511 GCA_964626865.1 uncultured archaeon
TGTCCCAATTTGCACCCTCTCTTGAAGAATTACAAGAAGAAAATATCATAAAATCTGACAGTGAAGGAAACATAATGACTGTTGAGGATTATGAAAGAGAAAAATCTCAGAATCAAGATGACAAAGATAATACAGAAGAAGAAATAACTGAAGAAACGAGTGGAGAAGTTTCTGAGGAAAAAGAAGAATCTAACTTAATTGATGAAGAAATTAAAGATAATTTAGAAGAAGAGATTAATGATAATGGCGAAGTGGAAAAAATGCTGAAGAAGAAAGAAGAAACTGATGCATGGCTTATTGAAAAAGCAAAAAATGGCTCAAAAACAAATGAAAAATTAAGCCTAGAAATTGCTGAAATAAAAAAAAGAGTTGAAAAACTTGAACGTATTTTAGAAAAAATAAATGAGGCCTTAAAATAAATTGGTAGTTAAAAAAAAAAGAGGAAGAAAAAGATATATTCTTTTTGAACATACGAAAAAAGTCGAAAAGAATAGTATCAAGACGTTCTTAAAGCAAAACTCAGAATTAATTAATGGTAAAATTCGCTGGAGAATTATAAATTTTGAAAATGAAAAAAGTATTATTCTAATAGACCATACAAAATCAGTTATAACAAGAAATTTAATAGAAGAGAATAGTGATAAATTAGGAATTAAACCTGTCAAAACTAGCGGGACTTTGAAAGCACTTACAAAATAGAGCAAACATTATTACGGCTTTAGAAATGGGTTACCAATGGATAGTGAAGAGTCTGATGAATGGGAAGAAACTGAATATGAATCATTAGACTGGGGCGACTCTGAAAAAGAAACTTCTATTGTTTCTTTATACCCCTCCACTAACAAACCTAACATTGCAGCATTATTGCTTATAATTGCAGGATTTGTTTTGCTAGGTACTGCAACAACAATGAATGGGATTCTAAATGATAGCGAGAAAATCCAAGGTGTTACCGTAAAATATAATGATGTTATGCAAGAAATGGGACTAGAAGTCGATGAAGAAGGCGAAGAAATAGATGAAGATTTCGTAAGTAATGTCATAGAAGTCGGAATGATCTGGGAACTTGTGTGTGCCATTCTTTCATTTGTTGGAGGTGCTCTCTTAGTAATGCGACAAAATTACAATCTTGTTCTAATTGGTTGTGCAGCTGCTATTGTTGGATTAGGTGGTCTTTTACTCTCTACACTCTGTGGTGCTTCTGCTCTTTATTTCACTTTTCAAAGTAAACCTGAATTTGGAATTAATGAACAAGATGAGAGCTGGTAAGGTTGCTAAATCAATTATTAGATTACCTTAATATTAAAGAATTATATCCGCCTCAAAAAGAAGCTATAGAAGTAATAGAGAGAAATGAATCACTGTTAATGTCTGTCCCGACTGCTGCGGGAAAAACTGTTGTTGCTTATAATGCCTTGATTAAGGCAGTCAAAGAAGGTAAGAAAGGCATCTTTTTAGTTCCCTTAAGAGCACTTGCATGGGAAAAAGTTACTGAATTAAGAGATATTTGTAAAAATATTCTTAATGGTGCAAAGATAGGGGTTTCAGTAGGGGATTTTGATAAAGTAAGAGGACTTTCAAAATATGATATTATTGTGGCCACATCTGAAAGAGCTGATTCACTTATTAGACATAACCCTTCATGGTTAACTGAAGTAGGTTGTTTAGTTTCTGATGAGATACACCTAATCAATGATTCGAATAGAGGGCCTACATTGGAAGTTACACTTTCCAAATTTAGAGAAATTAATCCAGACATACAAATTATAGGATTATCTGCAACAGTCTCAAACTCAAAAGAAATTGCAAAATGGTTAGAAGCTACTTTAGTTAAAAGTGATTTTAGACCTGTGCCTCTAAAAAAAGGAATCTGTATTGCTAACGAAATTGAGTGGGATGGATCTGAATTTAAAAGAATAGATATTGATGGGACTGAAGGAATTGCTTTAGATAATCTACCTAATCAGTGCCTAGTTTTTGTTAATACCAGAAGATCTGCAGAGGCTCAAGCAAGAAGACTTGGAATGCTAATTGGCAAAAGACTTACAAGTAAAGAAAGTGAAGCATTAAAAACATACACCAATGAACTAAAAAGTGGTGCTGATGAAGTTACATCTGTAGACTCAAATCTTACAAAATTAATTGAGAGAGGTGTAGCATATCACCATGCAGGTCTGACAAACAGACAAAGGCAACTTATTGAAAAGGGTTTTAGGGAAAAAAGAATTAAGGCATTATGTGCAACTCCTACTCTTGCTGCGGGTGTAAATTTACCTGCGAAGAGAGTTATTATCAGAGATTTAACTCGTTGGGACTCTAGTTTTCAATCCAATCAACCTTTACCTGTTTTAGAAATTCAACAAATGTTAGGTAGAGCTGGAAGGCCTGGTTTTGATGTAGATGGTGAAGGTATTTTAATTGCAAAAGATGATGACCAAAAAACTCACATTATAGAAACCTATTTTGAAGGCGAAACTGAGCCCGTCCTTTCAAGATTAGGTAGTGAACCTGCTCTAAGAACTCACTTACTATCTTTGATTGCATCGGGAACTATTAGTACAACTAAAGAAATGCACTCTTTCCTAAAAAAAACCTTATTTGGGGCACAAGGTGAACTATGGAGAACACAGCACAGAATTAACAAAGTTCTCGATTTTTTAGATAAGGAAGATTTAATTGAGATTGAGGGAAAAATAGATGGAGAGTTCATTCCGGCAAATGCTTCAGTTCAAGAGAAACTAAAAGCTACTGCATTCGGCAAAAAAGTTTCTCAACTATACATTGATCCGCTTTCTGGAGTTATAATAAGAAGGGCTCTTGAATCTGAAGTATCAGCAAATCCATTAGGTTTGCTTCACACGATTGCAAGAACTCCAGATATTTATTCATTGTATGTAAGGAAAAATGAAATGGAAACATATCTTACACATTTAATGCAAATGGAGGCTGATCTAATGCTACCTCCACCCGTAGAACATACCGAATTAGAATTTTATCTTTGGGACCTAAAAACTGCATTAATGTTGATGGATTGGGTAGAAGAGACACCAGAAGAACATCTTATCAAAAGATACTCTACCACACCTGGAGATATTCGTGCAAAGGTGGAAACTGCGGGATGGATTCTTTATTCAATGTCTGAATTATCTGAATTATTATCACCTAATACTACAAAGATGATTGCAGAATTGGAAATTCGAATCGCTAATGGAGTCAAAAAAGAATTACTACCTTTGCTCGAAATAGATTCAATTGGAAGAGTAAGAGCAAGGTCTTTATTCAATGCTGGTTTTACAAGCCAGAGTTCAATACGTGACGCAAAACCCTCTGAATTAAATGAAATACCTGGAATAGGAAGCAAATTAGCTGAAAAATTAGCTGGGAAAAAAGATCCTGAACAGTTGCGCTTTGAGTTAGCCTAATTAACAGCTCTCTGATAGTAGATTCGATGGTACGGTTTGTTAGAGATCAACCAGACGCATACATTTACAGTAGTTTCGGAACTCGAATTTTCATTGCAGGCCTTCTTCTTGCTCTATTATATATTGGCCAAGGAATCTTAGTTTATACAAGTACAGACAAAATTCTATCACTTTCATCTTTGATTGGCAGAGACTCTGGGGGTGATATTATGGGACAATTAATTGGTGGACTAATTTTAGTTACGGCTGTTTTTGTTCCTCTGGCTTCAAGCACCATGGCCATTTCAAGATGGGTCTTGAAAAGAACTTACAAAAAACTTGAAAAATTAGAAGTAGATAGTAAACGATCACAATTACTCCTAATGATGGCAAGGTTTGTCTTTCTAGGATGTATTGTAGCTGCCTATGCTCCGATGCCAATGATTGCTGAAAGTGCTATGTCTGGAGGATTTCCTACATCTTCAATTAATTATTATCAAACTAAATTCATGAGCTTATTCTTTACATTATTTGGATTAGCTTTATTTTTAACAATTATCTCTCCTGTTCTACAATTATACCAACGTACTGGAAGTAGAGCTCTAATTCTAGCAGGCTTCCTTGCTGCTATGGTTGGAGCATCACTAATCTATATGGGCAATACTGATTGGAATATTTCGGTTTTCAAATTAAACAGTCAAGAATTTAAATCATCCTTTGGAACTATTATGATTTTTTGTGGAATTTGTATATTTTTCTGCCTCTGGATTGTAGCAAGAAATGCTAAATCAATACTTAGATATCAAAAAATGCATTTTACAATGAAATTAGGTGAATGATGGAATCTTGGGCTGAGAAATATAGACCAAAAAGTCTTTCTAACATTATTGGAAATACAAAAGTTATTAATGATTTGAAAACTTGGGCTAGCTCTTGGGGTGACAAAATGGTAAAGAAAGGTGTAATACTCTCTGGACCTCCAGGATGTGGTAAAACATCTGCAGCTATAGCCCTAGCCAACGATATGGGGTGGGAAGTTATTGAATTAAATGCCTCTGATGCTAGATCTGGCACTGTAATCGAAGGAACTGCACTTAGAGCTGGACTTTTCCAAACGTTCGGAAGTGAAGGGCTAGCTGATAGAAACTTAATACTTCTTGATGAAGCCGATAATTTATACGAAAGAGCCCAACAATCCAAAAATAAAATAAAAAATTATAGTGACAGAGGAGGGAAAAAAGCCATCTCAAAAACACTTGAACAAACAAAGCAGCCTGTAGTAATTACTGTAAATGATTTGTACAATTTAACCAAAGGGACTGGAGCTAAAATCAAAAGACTCTGCCTCAATCTGAAATTTCAGAGACCCTCTGTTGTATCTATAGCTACAGTATTACAGAAAATTTGCCAAAAAGAGAATTTAGAAATTGATAATGAAACCATAAGAGCTATGGCTGAAAATGTTAAAGGTGACCTAAGAGGAGCAATAAACGATTTACAATCCTTGTCAGAAGGAAACAAAAAAATCAATCAAGAAGACTTAGAGAAAATAGGATTAAGAGATCGTGAAACTGAAATGTTTGAAACTTTAAACACTATTTTTCATGGAACTACTTTTGATGAACCAAGAACTGCAATTTTTGACCTTAATGAGCAACCAAGAGATGTTGCAACATGGGTCAGTGACAACATACCTATTGTTTACAAAAATCCCAGTGATATAGAAAGAGCGTATTCCAAAGTGGCATATGCTGATTTATTACTTGCAAGAGTAATAAGAAATCAAAATTACGGATTATGGGGCTATGCTTCTGAACTAATTTCAAGTGGTGTGGCTTTATCTAAAATGCATCCAACCAGCGGAAGGAGGCCACAATTTCCATCGTATATTAGAAAAATGGGAGCAAGTCGATTTCAGAGAGGATACAGAGATTCCTTAGCGAAAAAAATAGGTGCTGCAACTCACCAATCCATCAAAGAATCTAAAATGGAACAAATAGGAGTGATATCTACAATTTGCCAAAACAATGCTGAAAAGGCTGCTGAAATTGCTGGAAATCTAGATCTAAATGAAAGCGAACTGGCAATTTTACTTAATACCGATAAAAAGAATGAAAATCTTATCTCGATTATGGAAGAATCGCAACAATATAGGCAAGAAAAAGAGATTGTCACTATTGATTATGTGCCTAAAATAGACGATAAAGAAGATGAAGAACCAAAACGAATTTTACCAAAAAATGACAACAAACAAAAAAGTTTATTTGAATTCTAATTTTAATTTCTGCTGATCGGAGACTCCTAGACGGCTTGCTGAAACTCCTAAGAGTCGTATTGGCTTACCTGGTTCCCAATTATCATAAAGTAAAGATTTAGCTACCTTGTAAATATCTTCTGATTTATGTATCTCTCCCGGAACTGTCTTTTGCCTAGTTATTGTTGTAAAATCAGACCATCTCAATTTGATAGTAATCGTTCTTGCAGACCTGCCCATTTGTTCAATACTCTCAGATACTTCTTTAGACAATTCCAATAAAGCCAATTCTACTTCTTTTACTTCTTTTATATCTGATTCAAACGTAGTTTCAGTACCTTGTTGCTTAGCTATCCAAGGTGAGGGGTCCACAGGTCTATTGTCTATTCCCTTTGCTTTATTCTTCAAATTAACAGAGTACTGGCCGAATATTGGCAATAATTTCTGAATATCTATTGAAACTATATCCGAACAGTTTTCAATACCTAGACGGTTCAAACGAGAAGCCGTTTTTGGCCCAATACCGTATATTTTTCTTATCTCCAAAGGTGCTAAGAATTTAGATTCCATGCCTGGATTAACAACTGTAAATCCTTCTGGTTTTTCAAAATCTGATGCAATCTTAGCTACTAATTTAGATGTGGCTAGACCTGCAGATGACGGTAATCTTGTCTCTGATTTAATACGCTTCAATATTGTTTTAACCAAAGCTTCAGGATTTTTTTGAAGTGATAAATCTACAAATGCTTCATCCACACTCATCCTTTCTAAAGTTCCATACCTTGCTAAAATCTCCATTACTTTAACTGAACAAGAACGAATCATCGGACGATTTGATGAAACTAATTTTAATTCGGGACAAAGTTTCAAGGCTTTACTCGAAGCCATTGCTGAACGCACTCCTTTTGCACGAGCTTCATATGAAGCCGAAGCAATGACTCCTCTTTGTCCTGGTTTACCACCTACTGCTAATGGGACTCCTTTATCTTGCGGGTTCTCTAAAATATGAACATTTACGAAAAAGGCATCCATATCAAGATGCAAGATTGCTCGAGGCCATTCTAAGCGATTCACAGACCTGTAACGGATAGGGAAAATAACAGTAAGTTTAATGGGAATCCCCTTTAAGCCCTAAGCTCTGAGTAAAATAATGGAAATTGACCCTTGGGCAAGTAAAGGAATCAAAAACTATGATGAAATCTGTGAAAAATTTGGTCTAGTGAAGATAGATTCTACAAAATTGCCAAACCCTACACACCTTCACAGGAGAGGGGTAATTTTTGCTCACAGAGATTTAGATTCTATACTAAATGCAAGAAAAGCTGGAAAACCTTTTGGAGTTCTATCTGGACTTATGCCTTCTGGTCAGATGCATTTAGGCCATAAAATGGTCATTGATCAAGCTAAATGGTTTCAGGATTTAGGAGGTGATGTAACTATTGCGGTTGCTGACCTAGAAGCTCACGCAACAAGAGGACTAAGCCTAGAAAAATGTAGGAAATATGCTATTGAAGAATATATTACAAATTATGCTGGAATGGGATTAAATCCTGAAAAAACTTCAATATATTTTCAATCGGAAAGACCTATTGTCCAAAAAATGGGTTTCACATTAGGTACAAAAACTAATCTATCTGAAATGGAAGCAATTTATGGATTCTCAGGTAAAACCAATCTAGCACACGTTCAGTCTCCATTGGTTCAGGCTGGAGACATAGTGCATCCTCAATTAGATGAATATGGAGGGCTAAGGCCTATTGTTGTTCCTGTAGGCATGGATCAGGATCCCCATATTCGATTAACAAGAGGAATGGTTTCGAAAACTAATTGGTTTAATATAAATCAAAATAAATCTGGAAATCTAACTATTGGATTATCAATACAAGATAATAACCAAGAAATAATGGGTATGAGAAATGATGGTGGTATTGATAAAAACCAAAGAAAAATGGTTGTAGATAAGGCTATTAACGCAATAAATAAGGCCGGTTACAACCAAATAAATTCAAATCCCAAGCATGGCACTATTGATATCAAAGACGCTACTACGGAAAATCAAACCGAAATTCAGTACCAATTATTGACTCTAGAAAGACAATTAGGAGGAATGGGATTGATGCAGCCATCTTCAACATATCACCAATTTGCAATAGGCATGACTGGAGGTAAAATGAGTTCTAGCCAACCGGAAACTACTATTTTCTTAAATGATTCAATGAAAAATATTGAAAAGAAAATTAAAGCATCATTCTCGGGAGGTAAAGCTACTGTTGAAGAACACCGTGCGAAAGGAGGAAATCCTGATGTTGATGTCGCATATCAATACCTTCGTTACTTCTTTGAAGAAGATGACAAAGAATTAGATAACATTCGAGAAGAATATGTATCTGGAAAACTTCTAACTGGTGAAATTAAATCTATATGTGTAGAAAAAGCTACATCTTGGATGAAAAATCATCATGAACTTAAAGACCAAAACCAGCATTTAATCAAAGATTTTCTAAATTAATAACTTTCTTAACTTTTCTTCCTAGTATCTCTGGCATTTTACTAAGTAATGCATTTTGCATTTGTTTAATTGAAATATTATAGCCAAATTTGGCTAAAGAAGTATGCTTGCCCACTGGCAAACCGCAACCTTCTACTGATTCTATCCTATCTTTTGGAGTGTCTAAATTTATGTCAAAGCCATGCCTTGACACCCATTTACTAAATGCCAAACCAATGCTAGCAACCTTATAGCCCTCAAACCACACACCTTGCATAGATTGATTACGCACTCCGGCAACACCAAAATCAGACAAAGATTGAATTATCCATTCTTCAATAGTTGTTATTACTTTTCTAACTGACTCTTCTTTCCATTGAAATATAGGATATCCAACAAGTTGACCTGGACCATGCCATGTCAGTCCTCCACCTCTATCTACTTGAGAAGATGGAAAGTCCCTTGGAGCTGTTAAACCATCTAACATTCCACGTCTTCCAATAGTGACTATTTCTGGATGTTCAACGAAAATTAATGTATCTATTATCTCATTTTTTATGCGCTTTTCCTGTAATTCAATCATCAAACTATCTATTTCTTGATGCGAGGACTTGTTTGCCTGGATTATATCGATGCCAATCATTTTGAAATATGAATAGCATGTCCCAGACTAGCAAGTGCAGATTCTGCAAACGCCTCAGTCAAAGTTGGATGAACATGTATTGTTCCTGCAATATCGTCTAACCTTGCTCCCATTTCAAGAGCTAAAGCGAATTCTCCAGATAATTCTGAAACATGTGAACCTACTGCATGTATTCCTACAATTACTTGGTTATCAGCTCTTGCAGTAATCCGCACAAAACCTCCATCTGAACCTGCATCCATTGCTAAAGCCCTACCGCTGGCTGCAAACGGAAATTTTCCGACAATTATCTCTATTCCTTCTTCTTTAGCTTCATCAGGAGTTAAACCTACACCAACAATCTCTGGGTCTGTAAAACAAACTGCAGCTATTGAAACTGGATTGAATTCTCTTCGATGCCCTGCTATTATCTCAGAAACCATTTCTGCCTGAGCTGAGGCTTTATGGGCTAGCATCGGCTCTCCCACAATATCGCCAATAGCCCAAACATTCTTCATAGATGTACGGCATTGTTTGTCAACTTTAATGAATGGCCCATCCATATCCACTGCCATTTTTTCTAATCCCCAACCCTGTGTGTTTGGCTTTCTTCCAACAGTAACAAGAACTTTATCAGCTTTAATTTTATGATTCTTACCTGAGGAATCTATGTATTCTACTGTTGTCACTTTACCTTTAGTAACTGCACTTTTTGCTTTAGCTCCTAAATTTACAGTAACTTTGTGTTTCTTAAGCCATAAGTTAATTGGACGCGTCATTTCAGAATCATAAATTGGCAATATTTGATCTAATGCTTCAATAAAAGTAACTTCAGAACCCAATTTTCTATACGCCATACCCAATTCTAATCCAATATAACCTGCACCAATTACTACTAATTTCTTAGGAACTTCTTCAAGCTCTAGAGCTTCTGTAGATGAAATTACATTATTATCGAATGGCATAAACGGCAATTCTACAGACTGTGAACCATTTGCAAGAATAACATGTTCTGCATTGATTATGTATTCCTTATCTCCTCCACTAACTTCACATGTCTTAGCATTTCTAAATTTAGCCCATCCTGAGATAAGTTCAACTTTTGCTGCTTTAAGCAACGTTTCGACACCTTTATTCAATTTATTAACAATAGATTCTTTCCATATAACCAATTCTTTCATATTGACTTTTGCTTTACCAGACACGCTAATCCCCATTTTTCCTTTACCTGAATGTGCTTCCAAATTTTCAAAAGTTGAAGCTGCGTGTATCATCGCTTTGGATGGGATACAACCTCTAATGAGGCATGTACCTCCTGCCCTTGAACCTTCTACAATTATTGTATCTAAACCAAGTTGACCTGCGCGAATTGCTGCAACATATCCACCTGGCCCGGCACCAATAACTAATACTTTACAATTTCGAATTTCTGCCATATTTTCTCACATAAAAATTGTTGCTGGATATTCTAGCATTGATTTTAATTCCTGTATCAATAAAGCTCCATCATATCCGTCTATTATGCGATGATCGAAAGAAGATGTTACATTCATCATTTTACGAACTACTATCTCTCCTTCTTGTACAACAGCTCTATCTCTTGCGGCATGAATGCTAACTATTGAAACCTCAGGATGATTGATAATTGGAGTAGCACCAAGGCCTCCCATAGCTCCTAAGCTTGTTATTGTAATAGTAGAACCTGTTAATTCATCAACTGTAGCTGTTTTTGCCCTTGCTGCACTAGTAACACGAACTAATTCATTAGCAGTATCCCATACATCAATTGCTTCTGCATGCTTGATTACAGGAACCATAAGGCCATCATCAGTCTGTGTTGAAATTCCTACGTGAACTGCTTGATGTCTAAAAACAATTCCCTTTTCCTCATCATAAATAGCATTACACTGTGGGAAAGTCCTAACTGCCTTTACCAAAGCTTGCACAATAAATGGAAGATATGTTAATTTAGGTTGCTCAGGTGAACGTGTAGAATTAAGGTGCTGACGTAAATTTTCTAATTCTGTTACATCAACTTCTTCAAAATATGAGAAATGGGCTGCATTTCTCTTGCTAATTGCCATTTTCTCAGCTATTTTACGTCTTAATCCAATAACTGGATGCTCTTCTACACCACTTAATTTAACTCCTGATTGAACAGCTGCAAGTCTACCTCCACCTGATATGAAACTATCTAAATCATCATGAGAAATTCTACCTGCAGGTCCTGTTCCTGAAACATTAGATAAATCAACACCGGCTTCTCTAGCTCTACGCCTAACTGCTGGTGAGGCCAATGGCCTAGATCCTGAAGATACTGGTGGTGTACTCACTTGTGCTGGAGGTGCAGCGACTACTGGCTCTGGTGACTTAACTTGAACCTCTGGCTCGGGTTCAGGTTCTGGCTCGGGTTCAGGTTCTGGCTCGGGTTCAGGTTCTGGCTCTGGAGTACCTTTTCCATCAACTTCAAAAACTATTAATTCAGAACCTACGGGAATCATGTCTCCTGGTTTTCCTGTTGTCGAGATAACCTTACCATTAACTGTAGATGGAATTGCAACTGTTGCTTTATCTGTCATAAGTTCAACTAAAGGTTCATCTTCCTTGACTGTGTCTCCTGGTTTTACATTCCATTTTACTATTTCTCCCTCAACTACTCCTTCGCCGACATCCGGCAGTTTGAATACGTGTTTTGCCATTTAGCTCTCCATTGTTTTATTCATTCCCTCTATAACTCTTTCCTGACTTGGGAAATAATGCCATTCCAATGAATGTGGGAATGGAGTATCCCATCCAGTGACGCGAGTAATTGGCGCCTCTAAGTGATAGAAACATGACTCTTGAATCTGTGCAGATAATTCACCTCCAAAACCACTAGTTTTAGGTGCTTCATGCACAATTACACACCTTCCTGTTTTTTCAATAGATTTTGTTATTGTATCAATGTCCAAAGGAACTAAGCTTCGCAGATCTATTATCTCTGCATCAATATTGCTTAATCTTACAGCTTCACGTACTACATGAACCATAGTTCCATAACATAATACTGTAACTTGGCTGCCTTCTCTTTCTATAGAAGCTTCGCCAAGTGGAATTGAATAATATTCCTCGGGAACTTCTCCTTTTGGATGTGTGTCCCATTTCAATGCAGCTTTTTTATGATCTCCATCGAAAGGGCCGTTGTAAAGCCTCTTTGGTTCAAAGAAAATTACAGGGTCGTCATCCTCAATTGCTGAAATCAAAAGGCCCTTAGTATCATAAGGATTTGACGGAATTACAACTTTCAAGCCAGGTGTATGTGTAAAATAAGCTTCTGGACTTTGTGAATGATAGTGGCCTCCTCTTATTCCTCCACCACAAGGTGTTCTTATTGTGACTGGAGCTGAATATTCTCCTCCACTTCTATACCTAAGTTTGGCTAATTCATTAGTAATCTGATCAAAAGCTGGAAAAATATAATCTGCAAATTGGATTTCAGCTACTGGCCTTAGACCATTGATACCCATACCTATTGCTGTAGAAACAATACCTCCTTCTGCTAAAGGTGAATCAAAAACTCTGTGTTTTCCATATTTTGCTTGGAGACCGTCTGTACATCTAAATACACCCCCAAAATAACCTACATCTTCACCAAAAATACAAACATTAGTGTCCTTCTCAAGAATCGTGTCTAATGCTGAATTGACAGATTGTATAATATTCATTTGGGTCATTTAAATTCCTAACTCCTGTCTTTGCTTTCTCAA
>CAZVIT010000026.1:0-12467 GCA_964626865.1 uncultured archaeon
GCCATTTCAGCCATTCCCGAATTAGCTCCCATTACAGCAAGACCATTTACCATTCCAATTTCAGACCCTTCAACAGAATAAGTTTTGTAATCTTTTCTTCTTTCAACATATCTGTCAGCAATTTGTTGTTCTAATGGTTTAGCAATACTTTTTGCAGATATAACGTGCTTAGCAGTAACTGTATCTTCACTAAGTTCACTTGAAATATCACCAGCAACTCTTACTAATCCACCTAATTCTCTAAGCCTTAAACTTAGGTGATTCTGCCTTCCAGCTCTTCTTTGAGCTTCATGTATAATTTCTCCAATTGCACCTCTTGAGAAATGCCCTATTTTTTCATCTTTTGCTACCTCTTGAGCTATAAACCTTACCAATTTTTCACGATTTTCTTGGGAGTCTGGAATAGTCGAGTTCATATAAACTTCATATCCATAACCACGAATTCTACTTCTGAGTGCAGGGTGCATTCCCTTTATCGCATCTAAATTTCCTGCAGCAACTAAAACAAAATCGCAAGGTACTGGTTCAGTTTTTGTCATAGCTCCAGCAGACCTCTCAGATTGTCCTGATATTGAAAATTCTCCTTCCTGTATCGCAGTTAAAAGAGATTGTTGGGATTCTATCCTTAGAAGATTTATTTCATCAATGTATAATACGCCTCGGTGGGCTTTGTGTATTGCTCCAGCTTCGACTCTATCATGTGCAGGAGTTTCTAATCCTCCTGATTGGAAAGGGTCATGTCTGACATCACCTAATAATGCTCCGGCATGAGCCCCAGTTGCATCAATAAAAGCAGCTTCAGAGTCATATTTATGTAACACTAATCCTTTTGGAACATTTGCAGTGTCATTTCTTTGATTAGTATATCGCATTGCCATAAATATGAATGCAGCAGCAATTAAGCTGTAAAAAATTATCATAGGGTTACTAAATCCAGTAGTTATAAACCACAAAATACCAAAACCAACAACAGTAAAAATAATTAACATTTGAGATTTAGCTTTTTTCTCTTTTTCAATCATTGCCTGTGCTTTTTGTACTTGAACAATTTCTTTTCCTTTTCCGGCAGGTACAACTCTTACTCTAGGCTCATTATTATCTTCTTGATTGTTGTATACAAGCACGTCTTGCAATTCTTCCTTAGGAAGCAATTCAGACATAGATTTTGCAAGCATCGATTTTCCTGTTCCAGGATCGCCGATGAGCATAACATGCCTTTTTTGTTCAGCAGCTTTTCTTACAATTTCTACACCTTGTTTTTGTCCTATCACCTGATCAACGAGCATTTTAGGAACAGCAATATCTTCGGTAGACTCTATATCTAAGTCTTTTACCCATTCTCGTGGGTCCTTTAGTTCACTATCTTTTTTAGGCATTGAGAGTTGTTACTCGTCACTAGTAGATATATAAGTTTCGAACTAAAGTTCTATATTTTCAAGAGTGTCTTCTTCAGTTTCATCATAATCATCATTCTCAAGCAAAATGAATTTTGTTCCATAATGAAGTATTCCACTTTCACTATCTTCTCCTAATTTTCTAAATACAGATTTAACTTTCATTCCCGACTTCACATTTTCTGGAGCACAATCAACTATTTGTGAGGTGATTCTTGGTCCTTCATCAAGTTCAATAATTGCCATACAGTAGGGCCCAAACATTTCATACCCTGTTTGAGCTTGATGTACCACAGTAGCAGTAATTATAGTACCAGTTCCCTTGAACTGATAATCCACCATGCTTCCAATTGATTCTCTTCCGGCTTCTGGGTTGAAACTCCTTCTTGGATAATGATATGTATTTGTTATTTTACAATATGATCCAATTAAGTTGTATCTCGTGTCTAATTCTCTCCAAAATCTAGGTACAGACATTATTCAGCCTCCAAAATATGGACTACAGCAGTAGCTGCAGTACCTCCGTGATTCTCAGCAAGAGCCAATTTTGCATTTTTAACTTGGCGTTCGCCTGCTTCACCACGCAATTGCTTAACAAGTTCAATTATCTGCGCAATTCCAGTAGCTCCTGGGGCGTGTCCTCTTGCTTTCAGTCCTCCACTCGTGTTTGTAGGTATTTTTCCACCTAATTTTGTTTCACCTTCAAAACATTTCTGTGCAGCTTCCCCTCTTTTGAAGATGCCTATCTCCTCGAGTGCAATTATTTCAGATATTGTAAAATTATCATGTACTTCCATTAAATCTAAATCTTCAGGTTTTTTGTTGCAATCTTCGAAGGCTTTTTTAGCAGCAATATTTATTGCCGGAAATCGATGTAAATATTTTCTATGATGCAAACTTAAAGTATCTGAGGCTTGTCCTGAACCTATAATTTTTATTGACTTATCTGTAAAATTGTTAGCTTTTTCAGAGGCACATAATACGACTGCAGCAGCCCCGTCACTGTTAGGTGCACAATCTAGCATCCTTAAAGGTGTAGATACCATTCCAGATTTAGTTACAGTTGCAGCATCTAGTGCAAACGGAAATTGAGCGATTGGGTTCAATGAAGCATGGTAATGATTTTTTGCAGCAACAGATGATAATTGTTCTCTAGTAGTTCCGTATTCAAGCATATGGTTTTGGGCTATTATTGCATGAAGCGAAGTAAATGTAGCTCCAGCCTTTGCTTCCCATTGCTCATCAGATCCCATACTAACAGTGTATGATGATTCGGAATCGCTTACATCTGTCATTTTTTCAGCACCCCCAACAACCGCTATATCGATAAATCCTCCTGCAATAGCCATGTATGCTTGTCTGATAGCAAGACCTCCGGATGCAGAAGCAGCTTCTACTCTTGTTGCAGGTATATTTTGATTAGCTAATCCACAATAATCAGCAATTAATGCACTAACATGTTCTTGTTGTAGAGTAGAACCTGCAGCCATATTTCCAATATACAAAGCATCAATATCATTACTTGTTATTCCAGCATCGTTTATTGCAGCAAGTCCAGTTTCAAGGCCTAATTCCCTCAATGACTTATCCCATAATTCTCCAAATTTGGTGATTCCAACACCAATAATGCTCACATCTCTCATTTTGAATCCCCCATGTTTAATTTTCCACGATATTTAGCATATGTGGCGTAGTTAATAATTTCCATTCTAGAAATCATATCTTCCACAGTTTCACTGCGATCCATTTTTGTTATTTCATCGGTGACTGTTAAATCGAAACCATCACTTCCGGCTCCAGAACCATACGCAATAGCAAGTATTCTATCGCCAGGTTTTGCAATATCTAAAATTGCAGATAATCCAAGGAAAACAGCACCAGAGTAAGTGTTACCAATTCTTGGTGTTAATAATCCGGTTTTATATTGTTCTTCTTTGAATCCCAGACTTTTAGCTGCACGGATTGGAAATTTACCATTTGGTTGATGTGTAACTACATAATCATAATCCTCAGGCTTGCTTCCAGCCATATCCATAATCATTTTTCCGCACATCATAACGTGTTTAAAGAATGCGGGTTTTCCTGTAAATCTTCCTCCATGCCTAGGATATTTTTGACCTTCTCTTCTCCAAAAATCCGGCGTGTCTGTAGTGTAAGATGTAGTATGATTTATTGTAGCAATTACATTCTTATCACCTATAATCATAGCTCCCCCTCCTGCTGATGCACTATACTCTAAAGCATCACCAGGTGCACCTTGTGAGGTATCAACGCCTATTGCAATACCATTTTCTACTTGCTTATTTCCTACGATACCCAAGCAAGTTTGTATTGCTGCAGTTCCTGCTTTACATGCAAATTCAAAATCAGCAGCCGTTAAATTTGGAGTTGCTCCAATGGCTTCCGCAACTATTGTCGATGTTGGTTTTACTGCATACGGATGAGATTCAGATCCGGTATATATTGCACCAATATTTGTACCATCAATTTTAGCCCTTTTCATTGCCAATCTTGTAGCTTCTACAGAAATAGTGATAACATCTTCATCAGGCCCAGGAACTGATTTTGAATAAACATTCAAATTTTTAGCCCATGCACTACCGTCTGCACCCCAAACAGATGCAATTTCTCCAGTCTCTATCTTGTGACTGGGTATGTACGCTCCATAACTAACGATTCCACTCATATTTTTTTCCTTAATTAAATTTTTTTAGTATTGCAACTATTTCCTTTTCTTCAAGTTCTGTTTTAACTAGAACAATTCTTTCCATTTCAGCTAATTTAGTAGCAAGTTTATCAATTGTTTTTGGTTTCACATAGATAACTACTCTAGGTTTAACGGGATGTGCTCTGATTGCAATCATTGGTGATCTTCCATAATGTACACCTGAGAAGAAAATGGCTCTTTCATTTGACCAACCATATAAATCTCCAAAAACATTAAATGTAGTTATTGCCTTCAATGAATCTACAATAGTATAACCATAGATTGGTCTTTCTAAGATGTCCTCATTTCCTGAAAGAATATCACCTTTAATTTCTTTAATTAATTTAGTTATAGGTGTTCCAGTGTTAAATTCTCTGATGTCGTAAACAGCACTGTTATTATCTTTTGAAAACATACTACTTACAATTTTACCACCTTGTGCTTTATCATACTCTACCATTGCTTCTACAAATTTTCTGACAGTACCTATTCCTGGTGAGGCTCGTCTTCCTTTTTCAAAATCACAAACAACAGATGGCTTTACATTTAGAAGTGAGGCAAGATTCTTTTGTGAAAGTTTGAATATATTTCTCCATTTCTTTAGAGTGTCTCCTGGCTTCTCAGAGATTACAATTTCTCCAGCCATTCTCCGAGTAAGTTGTTTTTGCACGTGCTTCGATTTGAGGGCACTATATAATTATTTGTGTACTGCAGTTCGGCAATTAGTTAATTATAATTAAATATTAAATAGAACTAATTGAAATGAATATTGTGACATCTCAAGATTGGGTTCCAAAAAAAATATTCCTGACAAAGGGCAAAGGTGTGAGTAAAGAACGCTTAACTTCCTTTGAGCTTGCTTTAAGAGAAGCAGGTATAGCTTCACTAAATTTGATCACTGTCTCTAGCATTTTACCTCCAGGTTGTGATTTTATAAGTCAAGAAGAAGGGACAAAATTATTGAGCCCAGGGCAGGTAGTTCCTGTTGTTCTAGCACGCTCAGATAGTAATGTTCTTGGTGATTTGGTTGGTTCTGGAGTTGGAGTTGCTATCCCTAAAAATAAGGAACATTATGGGTATCTTTCTGAGCATCATTGCATTGGCATGGATAACTATGCAATGGAAGAATATGTAGAAGATTTAGCTGCTGAAATGTTAGCTACAACATATGGAGTGAATTTTGATCCAGATGCTTCTTGGGATGAAAAGAGAGAATTATGGGAGATAGACAATCGTATTGTAAAAACAAAATCTATAATTGAAACTGCAAAAGTTAATGCAGAAGGCTATTGGTGTACCACAGTTTCTGCAGCTGTTCTGATAATTTAAGTTTAAGAAAGATTTAAATGCTATAATAGCTGGCATAATTGAGCACATGCGTCCTGCCACTGCAACTTGGTCATTTCGGGAAAATATTTCGCCTTCAGTTCTGTCTGTGACTTTAGATGGAAAACATACGGCAATAGGAACACGAAATGGTCTCATTTTCTTAAATTCAAGAGGAAGACCATTATGGTTTAACAAAAAAATCCGCAGAATTAAAGATGTGTCAGTATCTACACTTAGTGGTAAAATTGCAATAGGTAGTTCGCAGAAAGTACTATACTTGCTAGATACAAAAGGTAAATCTCTTTGGCATAGAGAATTAGATAGTTCAGTAATTGCAGTAAGCATTTCATCAAGAGGTAATTTGATTGCAATAGGAACAGATAAGGGAAAGTTGATGCTATTTGATGGTAAAGGAAAGAAAAAGTGGGAAGTTCACCTTAGCAATTCAGATTTTTCAGTAAATTCAGTAGATATAACCTCAGATGGAGAATTTATAGTTGCAGGAACAGATTATTCACATTTGTATTTGTATGATTCAAATGGTAATGTATTATGGTCAAAGGAAACTGGCTCAGAAGTTCTTAAAACGTGCATCAGTTCTAATGGAGATTATTTAGGATACTTGACTAGTAATCGTAAATTTTCTTTTTGTGTTAAAAATTCTCGAGTACTTTGGGAGAATACATTTGATTCGCAGCCGTTGTGGATTGATATGGCTCAAACAGCAGATTTTGTATCCGTAGGCGAATCGTCAAACAAAGTTAATCTGTATAATAAATCTGGCAGAAAGGTTTGGGGATTTAGGAATGAAGTTTCTAGAATAGGAGTTATGGCAAGCGGTGGTGGAAATGTTATCTTAGGCAATAAAGGTGGCATTTTCAATTATAGTTTGGAACCATACCTGAAGCGGTTATTGAATAGTTGTCAAAAAAGTATAATTAAAGCAACTGATCAAAATCTTGATACAACTAGAGCTAGAAAAACATATGATATCGCATCTAAGAATTTTTCAAATTCCAATTATTTGGAATTTTTAATTAATATTCAGAAGGCACGTAATTACGCAAGAGAAGCGAGAGTCATTGAGAGCGATGATACACCAAGTGAGAGAAGACTAGAGAGAAATGAGGTAGAAGAATCACATATTTTACCTCAAGAAAATAATGAAGATGAAATGATGGCAAAATTAGTTCAATTAGCTGAAATGAGAGAAAAAGGTATGCTTTCAGAGAATGAATTTATGATGGCTAAATCTAAGCTTTTACGCCTTTAAAAAACATAATTAACTTAATATAATATCATTATGTTTGACAATTATGACGAATTCTACGACATCTGATATTTTGCTAGAAAATGCAACAAAATATGCAAATATGCCGGCATTATCATCAAAAGATAAATCTGGCAATTGGAATACAACTACATGGTCAGAATTTTCTGGGGAAACTATGGATGTTGCGAAGTCGCTAACAGCTTTGGGATTCCAAAAAGGAGACAAATTAAGTATATATTCATATAATAGAAAAGAATGGTATATTGCATACGCAGCAGCTAATTTTTGTAATGGGGCAGGTGTTGGAGTTTACCATACTTGTTCACCAGAAGAAGTAGAATGGGTAGTTGGTAATTCAGATTCTAAATTTGTCTTTGTTGGTCATAATCCAATGGATGGTGGTGATAATGAGAAAATGTGTTCACATAGACTTTACAAGATTATGGACAAGCTCGACAAAGTAGAGAAAGTAATTGTAATGGATGGAGTAGACATGCCCTCCCATGAAAAAGTCGTTTCTTGGTCAGACTTTATTTTAGAAGGCAAGAATGTAGAGGATTCTATGATTCACAATTCTATCAAATCTATAAAGCCAGAAGACACTGCTACTTTGATTTATACTTCAGGAACAACAGGAAATCCTAAAGGAGTAGAATTGACTTATGATAATTTTGAATATGAAATAACAAATATTCTTAAAATTCAAAGTTATAATCAAGGAGATGGCTATGTATCTTGGTTACCATGTGCGCATGTATTTGGCCAATTGGTGGATAATCATGCTTGGATTAGAGAAGCACTGCATATGCGTGTTGTTGATAATCCATTACATGCAATAGATTATTGTAAAGAAGTTCAGCCTCATTTGTTTATTGGTGTTCCAAGAATTTATGAAAAAGTTTATTCTAATTTGATGGCAGCTTTAGGCAGTAAACTCGGTCTTTTAAGAATCCCAATACTTGGAGGAATTATCAAGAAAAAAGCAAAAGCTAAGATTGGAATGTCTAATTGTGTTTATGCAATTACAGGTGCAGCACCAATTAATCCCGATATTCTAGAGTTATTTCACAAATTAGGTATTCCTTTATTCGAAGGTTACGGTATGACTGAAACTTCAGCTGGAGCAACAATTGGTCATAAGGGTGCAAACAAGTTCGGTTCCGTTGGAAAACCTTTTGCAGGGGAAATTAGAATACACAATCCTAACGAGAAGGGTGATGGAGAGATTCAATTCAAAGGTCGCCATGTAATGAAAGGTTACTACAATAATCCTGAGGCAACAGCGGAGACAATGGATGGAGATTGGTTAAAATCTGGAGACTTGGGTAGGAAAGATTCAGATGGTTTTGTATATGTTACAGGAAGATTAAAGGAAATTTATGTTAGTTCAGCAGGTAAAAACATAGCACCACTAGTGATTGAAGAGACTATGAAATCGATGCCACTAATTTCACAATGTATGCTTGTAGGCGATAATAGAAATTATTGCACAGCTTTATTCACACTGGATGTAGGAGCAATACTTAGGGATAAACACGGTCTTGATGGGGCAACAGAGGTTCCTAAAGATCCTATTGAACAAATTGCTAAGCTAGAAGAATTAGGTTCAAAATTGTCAGATTATACAGATAATCCAGAGATACATGCTGAGATTGATTCACAAGTTCAGGAACTGAATAAAAAATTCAATAATCCTGAGCAAGTTAAGAAATTCACAATTTTGCCAAGAGATTTGAATGTGGATGAGGGAGAGTTAACACCTACACTTAAAATTCGTCGAAAGCAAATCAATGATAATTGGGCCAAAGAAATAGAAAAAATGTATTCAGAATAAGTATGCTAAGACAAACTTTCATTCTCGTTTCTTTCTTAGCGGCCTTGAATTTATATTTTGCAGAAGCTATTGAATTGCAATTTATATCAGGATTGGTTCTTTTGATAAGTTTAGGTATATCTGTAATTTGGCCAGAGCCTCTACCACCTCCACCTCCGCCAGATTTATGGTCAGATGCACCAGAAAAGAAAGATCGAGAAATGGAAAATTGCTCTAACTGTGGTAAGGCAGTTGATCAAAAGTGGTCGATGTGCCCTTATTGTTCTAAAAAAGTATGAGCAAATGGTTTTTTGCAATAGATAAAGGTGGCACTTTCACAGATATAATAGGAATAGATCCCCATAACAAGATTCATACAAATAAAATTCTTTCTCAGTCACCAGCATATACAGATTCTGTCGTTGAAGGAATTAGACAAGTTTTGGGTTTAAAGAATAATGAGAGGATTCCTTCTGAAAAAATAGAAAGAATACGTATAGGAACAACTATTGCAACAAATGCATTACTTGAAAGGAAAGGGGCTACTACAGCCTTGTTAATAACTTCTGGATTCAAAGATCTTCTTGAAATAGGTAATCAAGCTCGGCCATCATTATTCGATCTCTCCATAATTAAACCTGAACAATTATATGCTTCAGTAATTGAGGTAGACGAAAGATTAGATTCCAATGGAGAGGTAGTGGTCGGATTAGATAGAGCAAAGTTGCAAAATGATCTTAATAGTTTATACAATTGCGGATATAGATCATTAGCTATTGTTTTGATGCATTCTTGGAAGAATCCAATTCACGAATCTATTTGTTTTGATATTGCCAAGAAAATTGGATTTACAACTATATCAGTTTCAAGTCAAATAATGCCATTAATCAATATAGTAAGTAGGGGGCAAACTACAGTTGTAGATTCATATCTATATCCTGTTCTTAATGATTATATTTTATCACTAAAAAAGGAATTGAGAGAGATACCTCTTGAATTTATGCAAAGTTCAGGTGGCTTAGTTGATTCAGGATCGTTGACAGGCAAGGATTCAGTTTTATCAGGTCCTGCTGGTGGAGTCATAGGAAGTGCTAAAGTTGGTGAAGCAAATAATTCATCATCAATAATTGGTTTTGACATGGGCGGCACATCTACAGATGTTTCTAGGTTTGGAGGTTCTTATGCTAAATCCTCAGAGATAGAAGCAGGAGGGATAAAATTTCAAACATCAAGTTTGGATATTGAAACAGTTGCTGCCGGGGGAGGTTCATTGTTGTGGTTTGATGGGCAAAGATTACAAGTTGGTCCAGAATCAGCCGGAGCAATTCCGGGACCTGTTTGTTATGGTCTTGATGGTAGACTAACTATAACTGATGCAAATCTAATTTTGGGAAGAATTCAACCAGACTTTTTCCCCAAAGTATTTGGGCCTAATAGAGATGAAAAATTAGATGTTGCAAAAACTCGTGCAGCCTTCGAAGAGTTAAGAGTTTTAATCAATACTAATACTAATTCTCTTTTCACTATTGAAGAATTAGCAATAGGCTTTGTTACTATAGCCAACGAAAGAATGTCAAGTGCTATCAAAAAAGTTTCAGTTTCAAGAGGTTACGATGTCCGAAATCATTCTTTAGTATGCTTTGGAGGTGCAGCACCTCAACACTGTTGCGGTATTGCACGCACTCTAGATATTAACGAAATAATAATTCATCCTCTTTCCAGTCTTCTTTCAGCTTATGGAATTGCAAATGCAGAACAATTTAGGTATGGAGTCAAATCTGTTGTAAGTGATTATACCGATAAATTTCATTCAGAGTCATTATCCGAATTTGAAAAATTAGAATTACCATTAGTTAATGAAATGATTAAATTAGGAATACCACTAGAGAAAGTAGATAGTCAAAATTTTTTAGACTTAAGAGTTAAGGGTACCGATAAATTTCTAACAATACCTTTTGTAGAATATAGTTCAGTGATCAAAGAATTTGGAATAAGGCACAAGGAATTATTTGGTTTTTCACCATCTGATGAATTAGAGGTCGCAAATTTAAGAGTCGAAGTCAATGGGAAGATGACAAGAATTGCAGATTATAATAACATAAAGACAGACAGAACTTTAATTCCCATATCACAAACTGAAGTATTTTTTGGTAGAGAATTTCTTAAAACAGAAATTTATGCAAGAGAGGATTTGCCGATTAATATTGAATTAGACGGGCCAGTAATCGTTACAGATTTGATATCAAATATAATTGTTGAACCTGGATTTAAACTACAAGTAAGTGATCAGGGTCTCCTAAAAATAAGTCAAAAAGTAAAGGAAGAATTTGTAGTATCTCCAGAAAGAGACGCAATCTCTCTTGAGATTTTTAATAATCTATTTATGGGTATTGCAGAAGAAATGGGATTTACTTTACAAAACACTTCACATTCAGTCAACATCAAGGAAAGGCTTGATTTTTCATGTGCTCTCTTTGATGAAGATGGTAATTTAGTTGCAAATGCCCCTCATGTTCCAGTTCACTTAGGAGCAATGAGTGAATCTGTAAAATCTATAATTAGTTCTAACAAGAATCAAATGAAAAAGGGAGATTGTTATCTTATTAACAATCCACACAAAGGAGGTTCTCATTTACCAGATCTTACTGTAATTTCTCCAGTTTTCTCAGATGAAAATTATCCTATTTTTTATGTCGCAAGTAGAGGCCATCATGCAGATATTGGAGGAATAACTCCAGGGTCGATACCTCCTTTTTCCAAAACAATTCATGAGGAAGGAATAATTATTGATAATTTTTTACTATTGAAAGATGGTAAATTAAGAGAAAAGGAGTTTGTCGAATTATTAACTAATTCTGACAACCCTGCTAGAAATATAAAGGAAAGAAAGCATGATATTAATGCACAAATTGCTGCAGTCATAAAGGGAATAAAAGAACTTGATAATTTGGTTGCTAGGTATGGTTTAACAACAGTCAAGGCTTACATGCTTCATATTAGAAAAAATTCAGCAGAAGCTATGAGTGATGCCTTAGAGACCTATCTTGATGGTAATAAATCTAAAGAAAATAGTTTTGATGATTACCTTGATGATGGATCACGTATATCAGTTAAGATAGAAATTATGAAAAAAGAAGAAAAAGTTCCTCCTTTCTGTGCTATTGTTGATTTTAGTGGGACTAGTTCACAAACGGCAAATAATCTAAATGCGCCAGTTGCAGTAACAAAAGCAGCAGTTTTGTATGTTTTTAGATTATTAATTGATAAGAATATTCCCTTAAATTCAGGATGCTTGGACCAGATAAAAATAATAATTCCTAAGGGGTCAATATTGAATCCAAGTGATGAAGCTGCAGTGGTTGGAGGCAATGTTGAAACTTCACAAAGGATAACTGATGTGTTACTGGGCGCATTAGGGCTTGCAGGTGCATCACAGGGTACAATGAACAATTTTGTTTTTGGTTCTGAGGATGGTTTTGGGAAGCAATATTATGAGACTATAGCGGGTGGTTCTGGAGCTACTAATCAGAGTGATGGTGCATCTGCAGTTCAAGTTCATATGACTAATACACGTTCAACAGATCCTGAAATTCTTGAGCATAGATTTAAAGAAATTAGACTTGAAAAGTTTGAAATCCGAGAAAAATCAGGTGGAGATGGTAAATTTAGAGGCGGTGATGGAGTTGTACGTGAAATTAAATTTTTAGAGTCTAAAAAGGTTTCTATACTTTCTGAAAGACGAGTATTCCCTCCTTATGGGATGTCTGGAGGCGGTGAAGGTTTATGTGGTTCAAATTATCTGCGAACAGCATCGGATGAAGAAATTAAGTTAGGAGGAAAGGTTGAACGAATTGTGAAACCTAATGAAACAGTGATTATCAAAACACCTGGAGGTGGTGGATTTGGTTCTAAAAGTTGACCTCAAAACTTTTATGACAACCATTACATAGG
>CAZVIT010000027.1:0-7983 GCA_964626865.1 uncultured archaeon
TTCATATATTAATGGGTTATATATTATTCTTGCGTTTTGTAACGTTTTAAATACTGCATGAATATGTTAATTATAGGTGATTTGTAATGGTTAATGGGCATATAGATATGTTTACTAAGGTAAATAGGTCTTATTTAGAAGCTGAAAAATCTGCTAAAGTATTTGTCACTGCTCACATTGATGTCAAAGGTACGGCACCTGCAAGAACATTAACCTGTTTTTTGATAGATACAAGTGGATCTATGACTGGAAGGCCATTGCATTATGCTAAAGAGGCTGTAAAGTCAGGAATAGATTCGTTAGGGCCTAATGATTTTGTGTCTGTAATTTCTTTTAATAATAAATGTAAAGTTGTTATTCCAACAACTCAAGTTTCAAACAAATTGTCATTAATGAGAGCTATTGATAGTTTAAATTCTGGCGGTTCTACGAAAATGTACAAAGCTCTTGAAGCTGCCGGGAATGAAATTACTAGGGTTTATCAGCCCGGAATTATCCCGCAAATTGTTGTTCTAACTGATGGGGCGCCTACTGACAAAATACCTGTAAGTCAATACATCGATGCAGCTTCTCATTTCTTTTTAAATGGAGGAATCACTTTTTCTGCTGTTGGAATTTCTAATTATCATGATGAATATATTATTCCTATGTCAAATTTAGGGGGTGGATTTTGGTATCATATAGTAAATATTGAAGGAATTTCAAATGCTTTTAAAGATTCTATTAAAAAAATATCTTCATGTGTAGTGCATAGACCTATTCTTTGGTTTAATCCTAAAAATGGAGCTAGTATTGATGAAATATACATGGTTGAACCTTTCTCAAAGGCATTGCCTATGCAAAGTAGTGGAGGAACTCCATTTTGTGCGCTACCTAATCTAACTGCTGATGTTGGAAAATATTTATTTACTGCAAAACTAACTTTACCTCCTGGAACTGAAGAAGGTGTTGAAATATTAGATACTAAACTAGTAGAGGGTAGTACTTTGATTTCAGATGATACAATAATGGTTGATTATACTTCAGATCGCACTTTAATAATGGATGAAGATGCGCCTACAAGATTAATTCATAGGGTTACTCAAATTCAATCTTTAGCTGAAGAAGCTGCACTAACTGGCAATCAAGAACTAACAAGAATAGTTCAAGAAGACATAAAAACGTTAATTGAAGATGGGGATGTTGATAATATTGAGGATTTTAAGCAAAAACTAACTCAGGCTGATAATGTTACTAGAGTAGAGAATACTGAAGAGAGAAAAGAACAAATATCTGAAATGCGCGGATATCAAAAAAATATGGAATGAAATAAAAATGAATTGTAAAAAATGTAATTTTGTAAATGAAACAGGTTCAATCTTTTGTGAATCTTGTGGAGAGAAAATGAAAAATAAAGATGTTGAAGATTCAAATAAAACAACACCTTTAAACGAAAAGAAACATACTACAACAGATAAGGGAGAAAGTATAGTTTGTTCATCTTGTGATAATAAAAATCCTTCAGATTCGAATTTTTGTGAAAATTGTGGTTCACCATTATCTGGACCTGAAATTCCTGCAAGATTAGTGAGTAGTAATGGCGACATAATGAGAATTATGAGTGAAAAGAATGTTTTTGGCAGACAAGATTTTGTTAAATGGGTGCCTGAGGAATACAATGATCCAAGAATATCAAGAGAACATATAAGAATTGATTATGAGAATAATAAATATTTTCTCTCACTAGCTAAAGCACAGGTTAATGTTACTAAACTAAATGATGGTGCAATTGCAGGAAATGAAAAATATGAATTGAAGAATCAAGATAAAATTGATATTGCTTTAGGGAGACTAGTAATGACATTTGAAGTGGAACAAGATAATTCAGTTGATGAAAAAAAAACAAGTAAACCCTCTAAAGAAAAAAAAAATGATGATAAAGTGGAAACCGATAAATAAAGAAATAATCTCTTTTTTAAAAATATCAAAAAGCCACCTTTTTTTATTTCTTAATTTATTTGTAATTTTAATTTTAAGCTCAAATGCTGAGGCTGATGAAAATAATTTGTCTTCTGAAATAGTGATTGATAAGGAATGGTATAATCGTGAGCACAATTTTGCATGGGAAGTTAATGGAACTTATAATGCAACTTATAATGGAACTTTATATATTTGGTATATTTTTGAACCTGAAGACAATCTAAATGCAAGTTGGATTCTATATCAAAATATTAGCATAACATACGACAATCAGAATATTACTATAACATACGATAATCAAACAAATATTAATGTAACAAAAGGAAATTTTAACTTTGATTTTCCTAATGGAACTGGGTCATATATATTAGAATCAAATTTTCATATAGATAATGGAACTTCAGAATTAGGAGAAGGGATTGATAACTTTACGGGCAATCCTTTAAATTTTGATAACATTTATCCTTCTATTCTTTCTAAAAGTTTCCATCTAGAATTAAAAGATGAAATAGATTATGATCTCATTTTGTGGGAAGAGGGGGCTGTGGTTAATTATTCTTTGTTTAAAAATTTAAAATTAAATTATACTTTTTCTGATATTCACTCTGGAGTTAATGCATCGCTTATCCTTTATTCTGAAGATAACAGTTTATGGAAATATTACGACGAAAATTCAGATGGGATAAAACTTGACTTTTCTCCTATTTATATTCAGGTCGGAATTATAGATAACGCAGGCAATATTGAAATCTTATTTGAAAATCCAATTTATGTAGTAAATTTGCCTATTATTGATGATTCGCCTATCGATGAAAAAAATAGAATCAGTATCGATGAGGAGGATGAGAATAATAATTTAATTTTTATTGTTTTGATTATAATGGGAGTTGCTTTTGCTTTTTATAAAAATGAACAAGCAAAATCGGTAAATAAAGAAAAAAATATTATAACTTCTGAAAGAACTGCATGTCCAAAATGTAGCGTCCTTGTACCCCAAGGCAGTACAAATTGTACCTTTTGCGGAGAAGTGTGGGGAAAAGACGAGAATATTGCATTTACTAATCCTTTTTCACAAGCTGAAGAAAATGAGAAAAAAGAGATTATACCTAGAACTGGAGAGATTTTAATTGGTACTAATGTTGATCGTTGGAAAATTGATGTTGGAGCAAGAAGTTGTGTAGGTGGAAGAAAAAATAATGAAGACTCTATAAGCTGGAATACATTTCTAAGAATAACTGACAATGTACCTCACTCTATCAAATTAGGAATTGTCGCAGACGGTGTTGGTGGACATAATAAAGGTGAAATTGCTAGTTCTATGTTAATTTCAACTTTTAATCAAGTTGTTTCAGAAGCCGTAAATAATCCTTTTCATACTAAATTGTTTACCACTAAAGAACACAAAGATATATTAGAGAAGGCATATCATGCTGCGAATAAAAATATATTTGAGAAAGCCCAAAAAAAGGATTATGGAGGCATGGCAACTACTGCTGTTTCTATTTATG
This sequence comes from uncultured archaeon, assembly GCA_964626865.1. Taxonomy (GTDB): domain Archaea; phylum Thermoplasmatota; class Poseidoniia; order MGIII; family CG-Epi1; genus CG-Epi1. The sequence goes on from CAZVIT010000027.1 coordinate 3,468, forward strand.
TATGGGAAGATTCCAATGAAAATAATGGATTCTTAATTGGAAATGTAGGAGATTCTAGAGGATATCTAATAAATAAAAAGAAAATCGAACAAGTTACAAAAGATGATTCCGAAGTACAAAAACTTCTTGATGAAGGTGAAATTTCTCAGGAAGATGCAAAAAATCATCCTCGTAAAAATGTTATAACTCAAGCAATAGGAAACAAAGAGGAAATAACTCCTAAGATTGAAACTTATGATTTGCAAAAATGTGATTTTGATTATATTTTATTGTGCAGCGATGGTATAAGTGATAAAATGAATGAAAAAGAATTGCACAAAATTATAAACCAATTTGAAAATCCTCAGGATGCTTGTGATAGAATTGTAAAAATTATAAACAGAACAAATACCAACCATGATAATAATTCAATAATTTTGATTAAATTCCCAAACTTGTTTATAGGTGATAAATAATGAATCAAAGCGTCGTAATTAGATGCATAATTCTTCTTGTTCTAGTTCAACAAATTAATTCGGGAGTATGGTTTTACTTTGAAGTTAGCTCTGGATCCAGTTCTTATGCAGGTGATGTTGATTTTACACTAGATGAGGTTGATTCAGATTATGGAGGAGATAGTTACAATAGTTTTGATGATTTGGATGAAAAAATGGAAAGGCATGAGTTATTTGGACAAATATGCTTATGGATATCATTATTTATTCTTGGTATAGCTATAACTGGAACTGCTACTCAAATAAGAAATGCAGAAAGGGCATGTTTTATTCTTGCATTAACGTCGCTAGCGAGCGGATGCATGTTTGTAACTTTTCCAGACGTTCTTGAAGATGACGCTGAATTTTTTTCAGCGAGTACTGGAGTTCCCAAAAATGAAGTTTACTTTTGGAATCAATATACTGATAGCAACGATAATGAATATAAGTGGGGACCTAAATTTGCTTGGTTTTCTTCCACTTTGATAATTCCTATTTACTGTTTTTATTTGTCATTCTGGCTAGAGAGTATCCCTACCTCAAATTATTCAAGAAATAGAAATAACAAAAATATAAATAGAAATTATCAAAGTTCCTTAGTAAGTGCAGGAATAAACGTACCAAATAGTACATTTACTCCAACTACCATGAATCATGTACAACCTGAATTTGTAATTACAAGCGCCCATAATCCCTCTTTAGAAAATGAAGAAATTTTTACAGAAAAGAATGTTTCATTTGTTGAAAAAGAAATTAAATTTTCAAGACCTAAGCTTCAAAAAAAGTTTGATCCTATTTTTACTTTAACTGGAATTAATGCTTCTTATTTGGTAGAAGGAATAATTACATACTCAGGTTGTTCAGAAATTTTGTTTGGAACTCGAGCCACTGATGGAAGAATGGTTGTAATAAAAAAACCATATGGATATCGAAATCAGAATGAGAAAGGAAAAAATGGAATGGTAAATACCTATGCCTCTGCTAGAAAACAATTAGAAAATGAACATCAATTTTTATCTAAAATGATGGAACATAATAAATCAAATTTTCCTGAATTAATCGATCGATTTGATGTTCCATATGAAAGGCGTAAAGAAGAATACATGGTTATGAAATATTTTGATCCTTCTTTAAAGAAATATGTCAAATTTCATAGTACTAAAAAGGGTGGATTAGAATATAATAAAGGAATTGAACTATTCATAAAAATTGCAAAAGCCGTAAATGTTATTCATGAAAAAGTGGGATATGTTTGGGCAGATCTAAAAAGTGAAAATATTTTAATGGAAAGAAATAATCCTATTATTATTGATTTTGGAACTTCAACCGCCCCTGTAACAACTAGAGCTAAAGTGAAAATAGATTCAGGCGGATGGAGTGCTCCTGAAACAATTAAAGGCCGCCCTGTTTTCTCTTCGGATATCTATAGTTTAGGAAAATTACTTGGATATATCTTAACTGGAATATCTCCAAAAAGTAATCAAAAACCAAAAGTTTTCAAAGCTCAAATGCTTCATGAAATTAAGAAAAGAAATATAGATGTAAATATCGTTGATGTTATTATAAAATGTACTGATGAGAAAATTGAAAATCGATATGATGGAATTTCTGCTCTATTAAGTGATATTGGGGATAAAAGTGATGAAACTAAAACTTGCTCTAACTGCAATTCGGAAATAAACTCCGGTGTGTTATTTTGTAGGCATTGTGGACATTCAGTAAAAAATCAAGAAAATGAAAAGAAAATTGTTAAGATTAAAGAATGTAATTCTTGTAAACATAAAATAGAACCAAATGCAAATTTCTGCCTTAAATGTGGTAACAATTTAACTAAGAAAAGTGACGATAAATTCTCCCCTGGCATCAAAATAGAACATGAAATTTTTGGAACAGGAATAGTTGAAACGAGCAAACCATTGGAAGCTTATTCATTGAATGTGAAATTTGATAATGGAAAAGTAGAAACTGTATCGTCTACTCATGTTCAAATTAAAAGTAAAAAAATAAAAAAAGAAAAATCTAAAAGGAAAAAGGTGACGTAGATATGTTCTGTCGTATATGTGGTAAAAAAATGGCTAATTCCATAAAATTTTGTGGAAACTGTGGAACAAAAACAAACTTTGTGGAAAAAAAGAAATTAGCTGAAAACAAAAAAAAGGATGTAAAGACATTTGATAAAAAACCTGAACCTTGGCAAGAAACAAAACATAATGTCCCACAAAAAGAAACAAATAAATTAAAGATATTTGCCAGTCTAATGGTAATTTCTTTAATCCTTAGCTCTTTACTCTTCTTTTATTCTAAAAGTAATAGTGAGGATGACTCCGATGAAATCAATAATATTAATAATTTTGATGGAGCTACAGTACATCTTCAACTAAATTATTGGAAAACTATAGACCAAGGACAAGATTCTTCTTCTCTTCCGGATCCTTGGATTAGAGTTTATACTGATCAAAACCAATATGAAAATACTAAGGTTTGGAAGGATTCGTTAGAATGGTATGGAGATATAAGATTTAGATTTAACGTTGGAGAAAATCAAAAAAATTTGGGTATTGCCTTTGAACTCTATGACTATGATGGTGAAAGTATTAGGAATCCTAATGTGAAAAATAGCACGTTAATGGACGTAAATCCTAATGTTTCTGGACCTAGTGGGGATAGCAAGATAGTTAGCTTCTGGTATAATCTTTCAACGGACCCTGAAGGTGACTGTATTGCAACTTTTGAAATTCAGACAAAATGTTCTGATGGTGTTAGTTTGTCTTCAGGACTGCCAAGATACAATATAGTTGAAATGTCCCTCAATGGTTTTGATGATGGCGTTTCTAATGAATATGATTCTTATGTAAGTTTTGTAATATGGTGGGAAGAAAATGAAAATAATGCTTCAGAAGATTTTCATACTTCAGATGCTGACGGTGATGGCATCAAAGACTACAAAGACTATAACGATGAAATTGATGTAGGAATTACTATAAATTTAGATAAATTAAAAATATTAACTAATAGTGATGAATATGTTAACCTTGAAGTTTTTATTGATGGTGATTCAAGATATTTATTAGGGCAAACTGGTGATGCTATTCGAATGAATGCAGGAGAAATGAGAACATTTAATGAAACATTTTTCTTTGATTTAGACGACACGAAAGAATATAGCATCATTCAATTTGTAGCATATTCTTCAGGAAATTTATTTTCAAGTAATTTTGATTTGGATGGAGAGATGGATTACAGTAATATTCTCACTGTCTTCTTTTACACAAATACTGGAAATCTTAGTGAAAATTATAACGACGGTTATTCTAATGGAAATAATGATACGGGAAGTGATTCTATTACTGATGCAATATTGTACTATTCAATAAATGTAACTGATACTGCTTCTTTAGGTCAAAAAAGGGAATTTGAATGGAAGTATGACTTTAAAACTTATAATTATGAAATGACTATTGATCCTGATGTTTATTACCATTTCAAATCATTAGACCATAATATTTATGATTACGAATGGCCTGAGGGTTATGCAAGATTTACAACGCCTGACGAACAATATATAATTAATTTAGCAAATGATTTAAACAATTTAGCGATAGAAGAAGGTTTTACAGATTTAGAAACTGCTAACTTTATACTTACTTTTGTTCAAACTATAGATTATAAGGTAGATAATTACACAAACTATCAAGGAATACAAGAATATCCAAAATATCCTGTTGAAATGCTGTGGGACGGACAAGGTGATTGTGAGGATTCTTCTGCATTATTTGCTTCACTAATGGAAGCGTTGGGTTACGATGCAGTTTTACTTCTATTCCTAGGAAATATTGAGGGGCATGCTGCGATTGGAATTTCTGTTGATGGAGCAAGTGGTAAATCATATGGATATCAGAACAATGAATATTATTATGCAGAAACTACCGACACTGGAAGTTTCATAGGGGACGATCCAAAATACTATTTTGTTGATTTAGATACTGATGAAGCTTCATACATTTATAATGTATAATAAATCAGCCAGGTGGCCATGTCATCTG
>CAZVIT010000027.1:8083-12293 GCA_964626865.1 uncultured archaeon
CTTCATCAATTTCTTTATCAAAAAATTGTATTCTACTTTTATCTAATAACAATTTGGTATAACCTTCATTTGGAAGCCTTAATTCTTTCTTAATCTCTTTTACCAGTTTTTCTGAAGAAATATGTGGGAAATTAATCAATGCTAAGTCTAAATCAAAAGCTACACAAAGATTTGAAGCTTTGAAAATAGACTTGAAATGAGGGTGATTCCAATTGCCTCCATATGTGTTGTAAAGTGCTAATGTATGATTTCCCTTATCAGATATACTCACTAGCTCCTTAACCTCTTTTATTGGATTGGATATTTCTACACCTTCTAAACGATTTAATGTTAAATCTAATTTTCTTCTAAATTTAGACTGATTTGCAGATTCTGATAATTGATTGTATACTTCCTCTGCCTTATCGTAAATCTCCTTTGCCTTTCTTTTGAAATTCTTCCTATCGGCTCTAGAAGTAAGTGAAAGTAAAAAAGTTATTTTTTCTTCGGGTGGAAAATTGGCTATATGGGCCTCAAATATTTCTATGTCTGAAACACTATTACAGACTCTAATTAAGTACATTAACAATTCAGAAGAATCTGCAGATTCAAGTGCCTTAGAAAGAATTAATGAATTTTTATTCTTAGTAGACTTGGCTATCTGTAAATGCAAATATCCTAACAATTTAGTTTTGGCTTTGGGGCTAAAATTAAGAATACTTTCAATCAAAGAATTATTTGCCTTAATCTTTGCCCAATGCCGAATTATAGCTTTTCCTGTTTCAAATTCACTTAATCTCAAATTGCTTGAAATAATTAATAATTCTTCTAAAAAATTCTCAGGGAAATTCTTTGAATAATTTATCAGAAAATCTTTAATATTAGATTTTTTTTCAGATACTAATTTTTTTAGTATAAGGGAATAGGATTTTTCCCTAACTGGGTTTTCTGGGAATGATTTTAATAATTTAGAAATACTACCTAATAGTTCTACTCGCCTCCAGGGTTGCTGCACTTTATCTATTTCATTATTTGCTAAAGTTATTGCATTTTTGCATGATTTACTTTTTGAATCAAGATGTGGAATTACCAAGAACAAAGACAAACTCAAATAATAAGGATCTGATATAGATTTTGTCTTAGAAAGTAAAACTTCTGGATCTTTTCCTTCCTTCAATTCCCTGCGTATTTTTCGCATCATTGAAGGATTGTGTGATTTGGCCATTTAGTTCCTAAAATCTTTGCAAAACTATTTCCATATCTTATTTAAAGAGGCAGGTATAAATTTATTAGGCACTAGTCTTTGCCTTTTATATAGTATTTTATGCACTAGAATTGTAGTGTTACTTTGATAGCAAAAAATAAATTTGAATCTAGCCTTGAAGTGCCCGTTCCTGTAGACCAACTTTTTAGTTGGCACGAAAACCCTGGAGCTTTTGAAAGACTGACTCCTCCATTTGACCCTGTAAAAATCAAAAAAAGAAGGGGAGGAATAGATGGAGGAGAAGTTCACATCAAACTTCCATATGTCCCTTTAATCTGGGTTGCAAAACACCATAGCTATAAGAAAAACGTACAATTCATGGAGGAACAAGATAGCGGTCCCTTTGTTGGTCCTTTACCTTTTTGGAAGGGTTCTTGGCATCATCAACACCTTTTCGAAGCTAATGGAAAAAACGGTTCTATACTGAAGGATAAAATATACTATGATTTTCCGATGAGACCTTTTGGTTCATTATTTGGCAGTTGGTATACAAAGAAACGATTAAAGCAAATGTTTGCATATAGAAGGAATGTAACTAAAAATGATCTTTACGCTCAATCTAAATACAAAGGTAAACCTCTTGATATCGCAGTAACTGGAAGCTCAGGTATAATAGGATCTGGACTTGTTCCTTATCTTACCACTGCCGGCCATTCTGTTGAAAAAGTTGTTAGAGGAAGGCCTCAGAAAGGAGAAATTGGCTGGGATCCGAAAAATGGAATAATCAGTAATTTAAGTGGAAAAGATGCAGTTGTGCATTTGGCCGGAGAACCGATTAGTAAGCCAATTGCAGGAAGGGTGCCACTACCTTGGACTGCTTGGAAACGTAATGAAATATTAGAAAGTCGAGTCAATGGGACAAAATTAGTTGCTGAGCATTTAGCGTCTCTTAATAGGCCACCCAAAGTTTTAGTTTGCGCTTCAGCAATTGGATATTATGGAGATTGTGGTGAATCTCTTTTAACTGAGAATAGCAAAAATGGAAATGACTATTTTTCACATATTGTTAAAAAATGGGAAGCTGCTGCTCAACCTGCAATAGATGCGGGAATTCGTGTAGTATTTCTTCGAATTGCACCAGTTATGTCTCCGCTAGGAGGTGCGCTCCAAGTACTTGGAAATGCTGCTAAACTGGGCCCTAGCCCCTCAGTTGCTGGAGGCAATCAATGGTGGTCATGGATTTCTATTGATGACATTGTAGGTGTTATTTACCACTCAATTATTACTGATTCGCTTTCTGGCCCCATAAATGTTGCTTCCCCAAGACCTGTTAGACAAAAGAAATGGGCATCAACATTAGCAAATGTTCTGTGGGGAAAATTTGGCGTTGTTAGTGGACTTATTCCTGTGCCTAAAATAGCATTGAAAACTTTCTTAGGTGAATTTGGAGATGTGCTTGCTCTGTCTAGCATTAAAGTTGATTCATCAAAATTAATTGATTCTGGATATGAATTTAGATTTGAAGATTTAGAAGATTGTTTCAGACATCTATTAGGCCGAAGAAAGGAAAAGGATCTTTTATGAAAGATATAATAATTATTGGTGCTGGATATGGTGGACTTGTAGCTTCAGCTCTTTTAGCTAAAGAAGGGCATAATGTCACTGTAATAGAAAAAAATGAACAACCTGGAGGTAAAGCAAGTTTGCTCGTTAAAGATGGATTCCAATTTGATATGGGACCTTCTTGGTATATGTGGCCACAAGCTTTTCAACGATTTTTTGATGAATTTGATGAAGATGCAACTGAACTTCTTGAATTAAAAAAATTAGATCCTTCATATCGCGTATTTTTTGATGATGGTGATATTATTGATATCTCAAGCAACGTTGAAAAAAATTATGAGATTTTTGAAAAGCTAGAACCCAATGGAGGAGAAAAACTTCACAAATATCTAGAAACTTGCAAAAAACAATATGAAATCTCTATGAAACGCTTAGTATATAGAACCTATAATTCAATTTTTAGTATTTTTACTCCAAGTATGATAATAGATGGTTTAAGATTAAAGCCATTTACTAATTATCATAAAAGAGTTAAAACCTATTTTAAGAATCCTAAAGCTCAGAAATTACTCGAATGGGTTACTGTTTTCCTAGGTGGAGACCCAAGAAATGTTCCTGGAATGTATTGCATGATGTCCTACTTAGACCATCATCATGGGATTTATTACCCAAAAGGTGGAATGAATGGGTTAGCAAAAAAAATTCATGAAATTGCTGAGAAACATGGCGCTCAATTCAAGTTCAATGAAGCCGTAACAAAAATTAATGTAGAAGGAAAAAAAGCAACAAAAATAATTACCAAAAATGATGAATATAAGGCAGATTTAGTAATAAATAATGCTGACTATCATCATGGCGAAACACAATTACTAGAGGAAAAACATCAAACCTATAAATCAAATTACTGGAAAAAGAAGACTATGGCAGTATCAATGCATTTAGCTTATATTGGAGTCAAACGCAAAATTAATAGTTTAACTCACCACAATTACTTCTTCAATGATAATTGGAATGAACATTTCGATCAAGTTTTTAAGATACCAAAATGGCCTGATAATCCTAATTTCTATGTTTGCTGCCCTTCAAGAATTGATAAAAGTGTTGCCCCTGAAAATATGGAAAATCTATTTTTTTTAGTCCCAGTTGCACCTGATTTAGACGATTCTGATAGTATTCGTGAAGCTTATTTTAATAAAGTTTTAGATAAATTTGAAAATGAAATTGGTGAGAAAATAAAAGATGACATTATCGTGAAATCACTATTTACTCATCGCGATTTTAAAAGTAGATATAATGCCTACAAAGGAACTGGATTAGGGATGGCGCATACTTTATGGCAAACTGCTGTTTTTAGACCGAAACATAAAAGTTCTAAGGTCAAAAATTTGTATTATACGGGACAATACAACCATCCTGGAGTTGGAGTGCCAACCACTGTTATTTCTTCCCAAATTTTAGTTAATG
>CAZVIT010000028.1:0-11919 GCA_964626865.1 uncultured archaeon
GAATTCTCTGAATTATTTACTAATTATGAGGAATATTTGAATGGAAGTGATCCTCGAAATAATGACACAGATGGCGATGGGATGCCAGATGGATGGGAAGCATTTTATGGTTTAAATCCAAATTTAGAAGCAGATGCATCTTTAGACTTTGATTCAGATGGTTATGATGCTGATGGAGATGGTGAGATGTCACCAGATGAGAAATTTACAAATTACGAAGAATTTTTGATGAACTCAAATCCTTCGCAGGCAGATACAGATGGGGATAATTGTACAGATGGTTGGGAAATATTTTGGAATAATAATCGTCCAGACAATGAAACACGTGGTTTTGACTTATTAGATGATGAGGATGGTTTATTAGATTATGATAATGACGGATGGGAAGATTGGGAAGGCGTATGGCATCCTTTCCCTAATTGGAGAGAAGAAATAGCAAATACAAATCCTTGGGATCCAGATACTGATGGCGATAGTATGACGGACGGGTATGAGGCAGATAATGGATAAGCACTATAATTCTAAAAGTTTTTTTGGCATACCTTTATTTAGTAATCGAGCGATTTTACGCGTAGGTGTGGATAAAATGTTGAAGAAATTTTTAGTATTTTTTGCAGTTTTCATTTTACTTTTTTCACCTTTTGCTACTTTTCCCGTTTCTGCAGATATTGACCCTGATGAAGACAATGATTCAGATGGTTATGATGCAAATCGTGATGGAATAATATCTGATGAAGAAAAGTATACTAATTTAGAAGAATATTTGAATAATACAAATCCTAATGATCCAGATACCGATGATGGTGGTGCCTGGGATGGTTGGGAACTTCATTATGGGTTCAATCCTAAAAGTGCTGCCGATGACTCAAATGATAATGATGGAGATTCATTAACAAATTCGATTGAGTTTTACTGGGATTCAGATCCTTTTAGTGCAGATACCGACCAAGATGGAATGCCAGACGGATGGGAAGATACTTATTCAGATAGGTTAGAAGACGGAATTGGATGTGGATTAGACCCTACAGATGGAAGTGATAAATTTGGTGATCCAGATAGCGATGGTTCTGATAACTTAAGAGAGTATCAGGAAAACACAAATCCATGCGATTCAGATAGTGATGATGATGGAGATCCAGATGGTGAAGACCCACCTCCAGTAGATCCTGGTGATGATGATGAGGGTAATCCAGATACGGGAGCTACAGATGGTAACGTTACAATTTATGAGATATTTGATCCAGTTCTTGGCACTGTAAAGAGATGGACTTCCTTAGATGGCCTTCTTTATGATGATCAAGCCTCAAATCCTACTGATATGTATACAATGTATAACTATGATTCAGACAAATATGAAATTTTCCCTACAGGTTATGAAGGTTATTCAAATATTTTTGAGGGATGGATTTGGATGGGTATTACAATTAGTACTACTCAATATACAAAAATTCCTTCAGTTTCGCCAGATGCAGAGATAATCGATTATGACCCAAATGCAACTGGAGTCAATCTCAGATTTTTTAAGGATGGAGCAGATAATTATTATGTTCAAGGTAACGAAGACGTAGTTATTGATTTAAAATACAGAATGGGAACAAATGGTTCGTATTTTAATAGGCCAATTTCAGAAGATTTAACTATAGATGATATTCCTGAAGAAGCAATAAGACCAATAAATGGAGCTAATCAAGTTAAGGAGAATGTTAAAGAATTTCTTCAATATCGGCACGATAATGGAACAATTGCCAATGAACCCTTGTATTGGCTTTGGCCTGAGAATGGAACGCCTGAAACTAATTTAGCCTTAATTATCAATAATTTAACTTGGTATTTTTCAGCATTTATTGAGGGAGATGGTGATGTTCCAGATACAGAAGAGCCATGGGATGTTTATCAAACAATTTGCATAAATGGCATAGGAGCTTGTAGACATCGTTCTTTCGGTTTCTTTGTGACAGCCTTAGCTTTAGGAGCTCCAACAAGATATGTTTCTAATGAAGCCCATGCATTTGTTGAGGTTTATGTTCCTGAAGATAATGAAACTTTTTCAGCAAGCCATTGGAAAAGGATTAACTTAGGAGGGACAGGCAGCAGCACTACATTAGATAGACCTGATGAGGAAGAAGATGATGGAGATACCTTTGATTTTGATGACATGGATCCAGATGATATAGATAACATGACAGGTGTTGAGGTTACGATTATTATTGAAACGTATTCACCAGATGAAATAGAGAAAGGAGAGACACTTCGTATCACAGGCTATGCAGAGGATGAAAATGGAACTAAGTTATCTAATTTCCCAATAGGATTTGGAATGTGGGACAAAGAACATACTGAACCTGCATTTGAGATAGGCTCAACTTCAACAGATAATTCCGGAAATTTTGATTTTAATGCTACAGATTTCCTTTCGGCAATTCCAGGTATTAATGAATTATATGCAGCTTCCTACAAGCAAGGATTTTTGGGAGTAGATGGACCTAAAGATATTGAAGTTTCATCAGATACGGTTTTGACAGTTTCAGCTCCAGCGTCAGTTGGTAAAGGTCAAAATCTTATTGTTTCAGGAACACTGAAAGATATTGGCGACGTACCTATAGTTGGTGAAACAATAGAATTTGAGGTTTGGGAAGGAGAAAATCCAAATTCAAACCGATTTAGATGTCCTCCAACAAATGGTTGGCATCGTTATCGATGTGATATTGGAACTGCTGAGACTGATGAGTTTGGAAATTTTGTATTCAATTGGACAGTACCTGAAGATGGTGAACCTGAGGCAGATAATGATTATAATCTCGAAACTCACTTTGATGGTTCAACTTACCTCAATGATGATACAGTTACCACCGATTTAGTTATTATGGATGAAACAGTTGGTTTAGAAGCTAATCTTTCTGTTGAAAAAGAATACATTAGTAATAATCTTTATGTTAATGGTAGTGTTTTAGAAAAAGCAGTAGATAATGGAAATATACTCATTGAATTGTCAGGTTCTGAACTTGATTCTTTTGATGTAGGAGAATCAAATTGGTCTAGTGAGGTTTCAGTTCCAACCAGTTTAGCTGCAGGTAATTACACAATAATTGTTACATTCATTAGTTCAAGTGAAACTTTACCAGATGAAAAAGTAGAATTGCCATTTACAGTTCTTGGAACTAGTACTATTACTTTAGATACAGATTCTTTAAAAATTACAAGAGGGGAAATAATAACTTTGGAAGGTGAACTTAATGATCATCTTGGAGAACCTATATCTGACGAAGAGATTCAGATAATCTGGAATGGTGAAAATCTAGGAACAGTTATTACGGAGTCAGATGGTGATTTTTCATATGATTATCTTGTTACAATCGACACTTCACTTGGTAACATGAGTTGGTCTGCAGATTTTGAGGGTAATTATTTTCATGATGGTTCTACAACTTCCCAACTAACTGAGATTTTCCAACAAACAGTGATTAATTTTCAGGTAGATAAAAATCATTTCTATGCAGGAGATAATTTTACAGTTTCAGGTAATCTTTCAATGGATAACGGTACATTATTTTCTGGAAGTTTAGTATTTTATTTTGATGATGTGTTTGTGGAATCTTTTGTTACAGAGGGTGATTTCAACTTTCAATATACTCCAGAATCGTCATACTTAGATGTAGGTTCGCATATATTGAAAATTAGTTTTTCTGAGATAGGTTACAATTTAGAAGCTAATTCACAAAAAGAGGTATTTTTCCATAAGAAAGTTATTCTTGAAATAAATAAAGAGGAAGTTTTACGTGACCAGGAAATAGATATCACAGGTTTTGCAAGAGATGAAAATTCTCTGGCTATATCAGGTATAGACCTTTCTTTTATTTGGGGAGATAATGAGATAGATGGAATATCAACTACAGACTTTGGTGGTTCGTATTCAAAAACTTATTTAGTACCAAATGCTCAATTATTAGGTAAAGTTACAATTCAAGTTAGTTTTGATAATTCAACACAACCGTATTATGATAATGCATCAAAAACGGTTGAATTTACAGTAGTTTCTGAAACATCAATATTTATTCCAGATACTGAATTAGTTAGAGGTTCTACAGTTTGGTTTAATGGTACTATTTTAGATGATAGAGGGCAGCCTGTTGAGGATATTGAGGTTAATATTTTTTGGAATGACGATTATCTGAGATATGTAACAGGAGATGTGAATGGTAGTTTCAGTTTTGTTTGTGATGATGATTGGAGTTGTTCAGATTCAGATCATCCAGTTGGGATAATACCTGTTGAACTTGATTTTGGAGGTTTTGGTTATTATCTTCCTTCAAATTACATAGCAAATTACACAATATGGGGTAGCACTTCGATTGAAATTACTGAATTTAGCGATTCAGTCATTGCAGGTAACAATGTTTCTTTCAGCGGTTTTGTTGAAAATGATTTGGATATTCCTTTAGATAGGGAGATTAAGATTTTATGGAATGGAATAACAAGAACTACAGTAGAATCAGTTAATGGTGAATTTGAGGGTAGTTTCAAGCTACCATACGATACAATGGTTGGCAATCATTCTTTAGTGGCTAAGGTTGAAGATCAAAATTATCTTCGAGAATCATCAGATGAGGTTGAAATATTTGTACAAAGGGAAACTGAAATAGTAATACAATGGTTGGGAGGATACAGAAATCAATCTTCTACAGTTTCGGGATATCTTCGTGACGTGGCAGGCGTAGGTCTTTCAAATTTAGAATTGGAATTTTATTTTGATGGTAATTATGTAGGAAATACAACAACACAGAATTTAGGCCTTTATAGTCATGATTTCTTGGTCCCAGCAGAAACTTCTTTAGGCGTTCATAATATTGAAGTGATTTTCAAAGGTTCTTACTTTTTTATTGCATCAGATAATAATGCTGATTCAGAAATATTGTCTACCACCATTTTCGAATTTAGTGAAATTGAAGTTTTCCGTAATCAAGAATTCTTGTTGAGTTCGTATTTATTTGATGATTTAGCTAATCCTATGGTAAATCAACATGTGAATATTACCTTTAATGGTAATAAATATCACTTAATTACAGATGCAGAGGGTTTGATTGAACAAAACATTACTTTATCACCTAATCATAAACTAGGCAATTATGTTGCAAAATGGGAATATTTAGGTTCTGAATATTATCTTCCAAGTTCTGCTGACCAAGAAGTCAAAGTTTTAGCTTCCACTAATATTCAGTTATTTTCAGATTCAGAAGTTATTGTTGGTGAGACATTTGACTTTAACGGCACGTTAAGAGATGACATGGGTAATCCACTTAAAGCAATTCTAAGTTTTTCCTTTGATGGCAATATAATTGAGACAATCGAGTCAGACTCAAACGGTTATTTTGAAAAAACCTATTTGGTTCCAAATGAAAGTGTCGCAGGGCCAAATACAATAATGATAACTTATATCCCTGATGAATTTTATCTTTCTTCAACATCAAGTTGGGTCCTAAAGGTTTCTCATAATATTCGTATTGAGATGTCAGATTATAATTCAATGACAAATACAACTGAAACAATTTCTGGATTTGTATTTGATAAAGCTAATCGTCCGGTTTCTGGTTTAGAAGTTCGATTAACTCTAGATTCAGGATTTCCTCTAATTGCTAATACGGATTCCAATGGAGAATTCAAAATTGATTTGGAAATCCCTTTTGGAACTTCACTAGGTTATCACAATTTAACAGTTGAATCACTTGGAAATAATTATTATATTGGGAATAGTACAAGTTCCAACTTATTTGTCCAAGGTCAGACCTTTTTGACACTTGATGTTCCTGCTTCTCTTGAATATAAGCAAGAATTTACAGGTACAATCACTCTCCAAATGTACGATGGCACTTTTGTTCCAGGTGCTCCATTATTGATAACATTTGAACCACTAGGAATGACTACAATGGCAACAACCGATTTCAATGGTACAGCAACATTTTCATCATATTTTTCAGGAAATACAACGGTTCCTATGGAAATTCTTGTTTATTATACTGGAGATGAAGAATATGTGGCCAGTAGTGTTGAGTCTACAATTATTTACAGGGCACCTTCACAACAATCAAGTTATGCATTATGGGCAATTATTGGAGCAACTATCGTGGCTTCGTCAGGCGTATTGCTTGGTTGGAAATGGTATAGAGAACGCCATCTAAGAGAAATCCAGAGAATCTTAGAATCTACGGCATTAGCATTAGAGGCAAATATGGATTATAGAGATTCAATTGTCTTTTCTTACAAAGAAATGTGTAAAGTATTGCAGGGTCATGGTTACCTTAGGAAGCATTTTGAAACAGTTAGGGAATTTCAAGAAGCGTTACGAACCGCACTTTCATTAGATCAAGATTCAGTAGCACGTTTAACTATTCTGTATGAAGAAGCAGATTATACCAAAAAGAAATTAGATGATGATCATAGAATTAATGCAGTTTCAGCATTGAGAACCGTGATTGAGAGTTTAGATCTGAATAATTCATCATTAGAAGAATAGTTATGAAAATATCTAGCCGTTCAGGTATAATGATTCTTTTTGCTACGATTGCAGTTTGTACATTAGTCTTATTTCCATTATTACAGTATGTTGCAGAGAGAGATCCACAATTATCTGCATATGATGATGATTGGAATGATATATCTAATTTTAGAAAAGGTCTGGAAGATAGTCAAGATTTAAATTATAATGTAAGTGCAGTTTTGTCTAATCCAGGAGTTCTTGATGAAATATCTGATCCTTCTTCTACATTGTTTGTAATAGTGGGCACAGAATCTCCTTATTCTCAACTTGAATTGGAGATATTAGTAAGATATATGGAAAAAGGAGGAAATATTTTGGTCTTTGGTGACTTTGATTATTCAAACACAATTGCACAATTATTTGCAATTGAATTTGTCAAGCATAGATTATGGGACCAAAATTATAGGGATAATTTATCACTAATTCCTACTACAGCTACAGTTGAAGGCGAAACATATAATATTCTTCTAAATGAACCGGTTGCAATAAGAGATTTAGGTTCACAATACATTAATCTTTGGACTCAGGGATTTGAGTGGAATAAGAAGATATTTATTTCAACTTCAAAAAATTCTTGGATTGATTCAGATGATGATGGTTTGATAACTCCAGAGGATGAGGTATCGGGCCCAAAAGGCTTTACGATTGGAATGAGATGTGAAATGACAGCTCCAGATGGGAATTCTTTGGGAACTGCAGTTTTTGTTTCAGACTCTAGTTTACCTATAAATATGATGTGGAATGAAGATAGAAATGCGGATTTTTTATTGGGATTAGTAGAATCAATTCTAGGTCCAGAGGGTGATGTTTTATTTGATGAATCACGACATACTCAAGAGTCTTTTGGAGCTAGTCTATTTCAAAGCGCTTTAGGTTTTTATTTTCTTTTAGCAGGAGATACTGTGATTATTCAAGTGATTAGATTAAATGTTCTTGTTTTAGTTATAATTTTGACGATGGGTCTATCTATGAGACAAGCTGAACCTAAGCGTTGGTATCATATTTTTGATATCAGAAAACCTAGGCCTCTTAGATCCTATGGCCATAGTCTTGACAAAGGTATTCTTGCGCTTCAGGATGTTTTTTTAGAAAGATTAAGATTAAAAAATCAGATTTATGAATTTGATGAGAAATCTCGAAAGGATAGAATGAGGATGTTGCCAGACATACTTAATCGTTATAATGTGGCCTTAGATGAAGATATTAGGATGCTTCTGGGTAATCCACAAGAAATAAGACCAGATGTTCTCAGAAGTATAGCTAAAAAATTGAGTGCGTGGTAATTTGAGTAGTGAAAAAAACGTAGAGCAAAATTCCAGTCAAACTCTTGACTTAGTAAAGAAAACTAACAAATCTGCAAAGCAAATATCTGATGAAATTTCTAATGTAGTGTTGGGTAAAGAGCAAACTATTGAAATGGTTATGGCAGGTATTTTGGCAAATGGTAATATTTTGTTTGAAGATTTTCCAGGTCTTGCAAAGACTTTAATGTCAAATACATTAGCAGATACGTTAGGTTGTGAATTCAAAAGAATACAATTTACTCCAGATTTATTACCTGCAGATATTACAGGCTCTTATTTTTTCGATCCTGAAAAGAATAAATTTAAATTCCGTAAGGGCCCAATATTCTGTAACATTCTTTTAGCAGATGAAATAAATAGGGCACCTCCGAAGACTCAAGCAGCTTTGTTAGAGGCAATGCAAGAGAAACAGATAACTATAGAAGGGACGACACATAAACTATCATCTCCTTTCATAGTATTAGCAACCCAGAATCCAATTGAATACGAAGGTACATATCCACTTCCTGAAGCTCAGATGGATCGTTTTCTGATGAAATTAAGTGTAGGATATCCTGATGAGGATGTAGAGGTAGGTATTCTTGAGGGTCGTTCTCAAAGGAAGAAGGATTCATTTACAGTTAAACCTAGAGCAACTCCAGATGAGGTAGTTGAAATGCACGATTCAATAGAAGAAGTCTTTGTCAAGAAAGAAGTTATGAAATATATTGTGGATTTAGTTCAATCTACTAGAAGAGATCCGCGAGTGGCGGTAGGTTCAAGTCCTCGAGGCAGTCTTGGATTATTCAAATTATCTCGGGCTTTAGCAGTTCTTTCTGGAAGAGATTATGTTGTTCCCGATGACATTAAGAGGGCAGCTATTCCGGTACTTGGCCACAGAATAATTCTTAAGCCTGAAGCTCGTATTCGTGGTGTAAATGTTGAGGAAGTTATAGGGGAATTGCTTATGACTGTTCAAGTTCCCGCAGTAACTGTGGAATAGTGAGATGTGGACGCGTAAGGCAATTGTTTACGTTGGTTTAGGCATTATTCTTGTACTTTTTGCTCCGTTCATCAACAATCTTCAACTTTTCTTACTTGGAACTACGATATTAGCTTTTGTCGCTGTTCATAGCCTTGTAAATACTAGACCAATTGATGTCAAGATCAGACGAAGTTTTAATGATGATCAAGTCTTTGAAAATAGTAGCGTTAGTATAGATTTAGTTGTTCAAAATAAGGGTCGTGCAATTGGTTTCTTAGAAATTTATGATAATTTACCTTCCGAAGTTGAAGTTCAGTCAGGGTTAAATCATAGTGTTATCCGCTTGAGAACAAATGAAACGGTAGTTAATCAATATTCACTTGATTGTAGATTACGTGGGCAATTCAGATTAGGAAATCCAAGATTACGCATTTACAATCCTTCATTTCTTTTCTATTATGAGTCCGAAATCGAGTCTAAATCTAGCTTAGTTGTTTTACCTCAAATAGAAGAAATAGAGGGAGTTGATTTATCGACAGATTTTCCGAAAATGTATCAAGGAGCTATGCCAATTAGGAGAATCGGAACTAGTGGTGAATTTTATGGAATTCGAGAATATTTTCCAGGAGATGATTTCAAGAATATAAACTGGAGAGTTTTTGGTCGTACAAGAAAATTAATGGTTAATCAGTTTGAGAGAGAAGATATTTCAGATATTATGATTATTCTGGATGCACGTGAAATTACAGGTACAGGAACAATTTTGAGAAATCCACTGAATTATTCATGTAAAGCTGCTGCGTCATTAGTAAATTTCTTCTTACGAACTAGAAATCGTGTAGGCCTGATTACTTATGGAGAATCAGTAAATGTGATCTCTCCAGATACTGGTGAAAGACATCTTTTCAAGGTGCTAACTGCCTTAGCTGAAGTTAAGTCTAAAGGTTCACTTGGATTGCATACTGTATTAGGAGATCTTCGAAATTTCACACCACGTTCCCCAGTTATGGTAATTTCTACTTTAGAGAATGATAAGACAAGTGCTACAGCTTTACGTGAAATTACTGCACGTGGATTCAAATTGACAGTTATAGCGCCAGATACATTAGATTATGATAGAGATTCTAGAATAATATCTCCAACAGTATATTTCACAGCCTCAGCTTCATTAGATAATAAGATTACAGAAGCCCGTTCATTAGGGGCTAGAGCTATGCGTTGGAATCCAGATTCAGTGCTTTCAACATCATTATCAGAGGTGATACGTTAATGCAAACAAGCAATACATTGGGGCTTATGCAATCAGTTGCCACTTTATCATTAATGTTGAGTTTAAGTTTTGCATATTTGATTAATCCAATGGAAGATTCTTTATTTTTTGGTTCCCTTGACAGTTTTAGTAATAGTTTATACAATAGTAATGTAATTAATGAGTTAAATACTTCAGTTATTGCAGGAATATTAATTGGTCTCTTTTTGGGAACTACCAATATTCTACTATCCTCTAGTAAAAAAGTATACAATTATGTTTCGGCATCTATAGTTTCTTTCTTTGTGTTAATCTTCTTTGGGTATGTATTTGGTGTTGATTGGATACCATACGAACCACTTCAACAATTACTTTTCTGGGTGTTTATAGGCTTACCAGTATCTACAGGAATGGTTGGAATATGGCAAGATAAAGTTGGTAATCAAGTGATATCTGCATTTCTCATATTAGCAATGCCTCTTGGCTTATCAGGTAATACAAATGACCAAATTTATCCTATTCTGGGTTTCGTATTTAGTTATATGTTATACTTAGAGTTAAGTTATGGTCATGTGAGATATAGTAGGCTGGCAAGAGTGATGTCTTATTCAAAAGAATATGAGGATGTTTTAGTTTGGTTTTTGACAACATTAATGGTTACACTGGCGTTTACAATGATATTAACATCATTAGCTTTCTTATTCCATGATTTATTGGGAAATATTTTGCCATATAGTTTTTCAAATTCTATAGAATATAATACGATATATGGCCAAGCATTATCGGTTTTAGTTTTTTTTATGTTATGGGCTGTAGTTCAAATCTTATTTTCGAGAGGATATCTTGCAAGACAGGTTGAAGATTAATGGAGAAGCAGAAACTTAATAAGAATACTTTAATCCCAATAGTATGAAGCGCCCTTCAGATTTAAAAAATGTTTATCGATTTTGGGAGATTACTAAGGATTTGATTGATCAATGCATTGATATTACTCTTAATTTAAGTCAAAGCGGCCACCCAGGTGGTTCACGTTCAAAAGTTCATGGCATGCTAATAACTTTACTTTCAGGCGCTATGAGGTGGGATATTAGAGATCCTACGAAACGTTTTTCTGATAGATTTGTTCTAGTGGCAGGACATGATAATCCAATGGTTTATGCAACTCTAGCAGTATTGAACGAGTCTCTTAGAATTAAATTTCAACAAACACAAGATTCAAAATATTTAGTTAAGAATGGGGAAGAATTCCAGTTAATTTGGGAAGATTTATTGACATTAAGGCAGAATAAAGGACTTCCAGGACATGCAGAAATGGAAGGTAAAACTCTATTTTTCAAATTTAACACAGGACCAAGTGGACATGGTTCTCCAGCAGCTGCAGGCGCTGCATTGGCACATAAATTGGCCGGGTCTGATGAGGTGAAAGTTTTTGCATTTGAAGGTGAAGGCGGTTTAAGTACAGGTGTTACACATGAAACATTAAATTCAGCATGGGGCCTTGGTCTTGGAAATTTGGTTTATTACATTGATTGGAATGACTATGGTATTGATAGTCGTCCATTCAGTAGTATTGTTAAATCAACACCAGAAGAATTGTTTGAAACAAGCGGTTGGCATGTAGAAGGTACAAGTGACTGTGAAGATTGGCCTTCATTCACAAAAGCTTATTATGATTTAATTGTTGGAAAATCTAATTCAACAATTCCAAAAATGATATTTGCTAAATCACGTAAAGGACGTGGTTATCACAAGTTTGATGAAAAATCACATGGAGCTCCACATAAGAGGAATTCTGAACTTTTCTGGAAAACTAAGGAAGATTTTGCATCTAAATATGGAATAGAGTTTAGCAATTTTGGTGAGGAAGCAG
>CAZVIT010000029.1:0-7942 GCA_964626865.1 uncultured archaeon
GTAACTTGTTCTTTATCAGAACCACCAAATGATTTGAACAATACATCAATTAATTGCCGATTCATTGCTTTACACATGATATTGGTTAAAATTAAACCAGCCGCACCAACCATAGATCCTGCAATAATTAAGACATTATTTCCAATAATAAATCCAGTGAATGCAGCAGCAATACCGGATAGTGAATTTAGAAGGCTAACTACGACAGGCATGTCGGCACCTCCGATTGGGAGTACGAATAAAATTCCAAGAATTGAAGATAATGCAATAATTGCAATAATATAATCCTGATTTCCAGGTTCTTCTATAGTCATATAGATAAGGCCAACAATTGAAATTAAGATTAATCCTTTAATGTAATTTAACCATTCCGGACCCCATGTAGGTGTTCTATACCATTTTCCAAATATTTCTACGCCTCCTTTCAATTTCATCATTGCGAGTAGACTTCCAGTCAAGGTTACCCACCCAACTAGTGTAGACAATCCTATTGCAATCCAAGCAACATATAATTCCAAATCTTTAGGAAGATTATCATCTTCAATACGCCTAAAAACTTCAGAAGCAGCAACAAGAGCGCTTGCAGCACCTCCAAATCCATTGAACAAAGCTACCATTTCAGGCATGCCAGTCATTTCAACTTTTACAGCCATAACATAGCCAATTAGTCCACCAATCCCTAACCCCATTCCGATTATTATGAAAGTATGCTCTGTTCCAAAATCCATTTGAGCAATTGTTACTATTACTGCAACAAGCATTCCCAGGGCACCGTACAAATTTCCTGTAGGTGCAGTACGAGGATGCCCTAGTTTCTTTAAACCTATAATAAATAAAATAGACGCAAATAAATATCCAATATCCCAAACAGCTTCGTCCATTATTTTCTTCCTCTCTTACCTGCAATCATATTCAACATTCTATTAGTTACAGCAAATCCACCAACAACATTGATACTTGCTAGAACTAATGCAGAAAAAGCCAAAAATTCAGGGCCAATAAACGGGACTGCGGTCGCATCTTTCAAAAGAATCAAAGCCCCTACTACTGTAATTCCTGAAATGGCGTTTGCCCCAGACATAAGTGGAGTATGCAAGGTTGGAGGAACCTTGGCAATTAATTCAAATCCTAAGAAAATAGCTAAAATGAATATAGTTATTGCACTAATGAGCGTTATCAATTCCATTATTTCATAGCCTCCATTAGTTTAGTATGATTATCATGTATTTTACCATCTTCAGCAATTAAAATTCCACCATATCCTGCTGAAATTCCACCTTCATCACCAGTAAGAACTTGCTCTTCTTGGTTTATTGTCAATTTTCCTTCGTCTACTAGAACAGTTACAAAATTAGTAACATTATTCGAGTACAGCATTGAGGCAGTATTAGGTATAGTTCTACAAAGATTAGGAATGCCAACGATTGTTATTCCGTCTTTTTCAACAATTTCTCCTTCTTTACTTCCAACAATATTTCCTCCAGTATCGGTATTCATGTCAACAATTACTGACCCTTCCTTCATTTTCTTTGTCATTTTCTCATTATTTTCTTTACTGAAAAATAAATTGGGAGCATTTGCACCAAATAATCTTGCAGTAGTAATTACTACATCGGCATCTTTCACAGCATCCATTAATGCATTATCAAATGCTTCTTGAAGTTTTTTATCTGTAAAAAGTGAAGCATGTCCACTTGAACTCTCAGCATCTTTCCAACCAGGTACATCTATGAATTTAGCTCCTAAACTTTCTGTATCCTGTTTAGCAGCTAGTCTAACATCGATAGCTTGTATAGCACCGCCCAGTCTTTTTGCAGTAGCAATTGCTTGAAGGCCTGCAACTGCAGCTCCCTGAATTACAAATTTAGCAGGTCTTACAGTTCCTGCAGATGTCATCATCATAGGAACCATTTTTGAAATATGCTCAGTTCCAACCAAAACCGCTTTGTAACCAGATAAATTATCTTGACTAGAGTTTACATCCATAGACTGTCCTTTGGATAACCTTCTTGGAATTACATCCAAAGAGAGCAATGTTATTCCGGCTTCAATTATTTCATTAGTTGTACTTAATGTTCTGAAAGGATCAGCCATGCATGCCAGCATTTGGCCTCTCTTCATGTTCTTGTAATCAGGTACATCAATGGATGCAATTAATTCAGACTTCATTACTTCATCGAATGCTTTAGTTTTTGCACCTTTTTCTTCATATTCAGTATCAGAGTATCCTGATTTTTCTCCAGCACCCTTTTCTATTATAACTTCAAATCCTAATTTCAGTAATTTTGGAACAGAAACAGGTACAATAGCGACACGAGTTTCATTTTTGCTTTTCTCTTTTGGTATTCCTATACGCATTATTTACACCATTAATTTGTGCGACGACTAAAATAGTCTATAGAGTAGTTTACAAACATGCTCATAAAAGTTTTCCTATTCACTTTCCAATTTCACGAGCAATTACTAATCTTTGAACTTCTTGAGTTCCTTCGTAAATTTGAGTTATTTTTGCATCTCTGAAAAATCTTTCAACTGGGAATTCAGTAGTATATCCATATCCGCCTAATACTTGGACCGCTTTTTCAGAAACCCACATTGCAGTATCACCAGCATTTAGTTTTGCAAATGACGCTTCAAGAGTATGTCTATCGCCTCTATTCTCATAGTGCTGTTGTTTTGCCCATGCAGCTTTGTAAACCTGCAATCTAGCTGCATCTATTCTTAATGCCATATCGGCTAAATAATTACTAATTGATTGATGAGCAGCTATTGGCTTTCCAAAGGTTTCACGTTCTTTTGAATATTTTAGTGCAGCCTCATAAGCTCCTTGAGCTATTCCTAGACCTTGTGCAGCAATACCTATCCTAGAATTATCTAAGGCATTCATTGCAATCGCAAAACCTTCGCCAACTTTCCCTAAAACGTTTTCTTTCGGAATCTTACAGTTATCAAGAATTAAGGTACATGTGTCGCTTGAACGAATACCCAATTTATCTTCTTTTTTACCTATTTTAAATCCTTCAAACCCTTTTTCAACAATGAAACAAGTTACGCCTCCATGTTTCTTTTTTCCATAATCAGCATGATCCGTAACTTTAGCAAAAAGGACAAACAAGTCTGCAGTAGTTCCGTTAGTAACCCACATTTTTTCTCCATTTAATGTGAAAAAGTCACCATCGTCACTTGCACGTGCAACCATAGCAGCAGCATCAGTTCCAGACCCTGCTTCACTTAGAGAATATGCACCTAAATTCTCGCCAGATGCAAGTTTAGGTAAATATTTTTTCTTTTGTTCTTCATTTCCATTTAAAACAAGTGTCATGGAGCATAGACCAACATGAACTGCGACCATTACACCTAGTGAAGGATCAACACGTGATAATTCTTCAACCACAATAGCTTCTGAAATGTCATCTAACTTTTGCCCTCCATATTCTTCAGGGATTGTCATCCCTGCAACACCAAGTTTTGCAAATTGCTTGAATTCATTGATAGGAGGTTTTTGTTCTTTATCTCTTTGATTACAAGTAGGTCCAGCTACAGTTTCAGCAAAGTCTCGAACCATATCTCGAATCATTTTCTGGTCTTCAGTTTCTGCAAAATCCATTTTATTCACTCATTAATTTGATAATAGCCTCAGCGGGCTCACCATTACATTCTTCAAGAGCTTCTCTTGCTTTTTCAGTAGAAACACCAGCTTGTGAAGCCACTAGTTCTATGTCCTCATTAGGGATATTTGTAATTTCTTCACTACTGCCTATTTCTCTCTCTTCAGGCTCTCCTACTATCTGATAAGATTGTTGTCCCATCATATTCATTGCGCTTACAGAAGGATTGCTGAAATATAATTCTTTCTCTTTAGTTCGTATAATAACTTCAGTTGCGTCTAATTCTTCAGTAGCACTTTGCAACTGTTTTTGCAATTTTTTCATCATACGGGGATTCATACGTCCCATGCCTGGCATCATATGGTGCTTACAACCTCCCCCCTAAAAGAATTTATGTTAATTTATACCTAAGAATTACAGCCATTCCACCTAGTCCGATTAGCATTTCTCCGCCATGGTGATGCGAGGACACTTCGATAACTTTAGTTCTGTTTTTTTGAGCCATTTCTAATAATTCCAATCCTTCTTTTTCTTTTGTTTTCTCGGAAATTAGCAGTATACTTTCTGCAGCTCCACTTTCAACAGCACTCCTGACTTCATTTCTCCCATAAGTTCCCAAGTCTTTTGCTATAGCTTCTTTGAGTTTTTCTACAGCGGCCATTTCTTCTTGAATTTTAATTTGTGCAACTGCATTTGGTAAATCCCCTCTTCCTATAGCTTCATGAATTCCAGCCATCCCACCTTGTCCAGAGTTTTCAATAACACATGCTTTGAATATTTCAGTAGCTCTTGATTTACCAACTTCGGCAAAATCTTCTTTCAAGAATCCAGGTCCCACAATAACAATGACAGAATTTTCTATGTGAACTTTGACAATTTGCCTAACTGCTCTTTTGTAAAAATCATTTAGTTCTTCTCCCCCAGTTGATTTGCCACTACCTTCTCTATTAAGTGTTTTTAACTCACGAATTCCGTATGTTCTTAATTCTGCAATAACTATTGAATCACTTTCAACTGCAATTGCTGTGGCAGTTACTATAGGCTCTGCAGCCTTCTTCAATCGTTCTTTATGATGGTTTAGCCATACTTCTTTTCTTACATCAAATGAATCTCCAGGTTCTAGAATTAAGGTATGATGGAGGCCCTGATTATTCTCACCTAAGGAGATGATACCATGACATCTAAAACGTTGTCCAAAAGATTGATATTCTAGATTTTTAACATCAATAGTAAGTTTCATCTTTTGTTTTTTGCCCCTTTCTTTTTTAATTCTATCAGAC
Source organism: uncultured archaeon (assembly GCA_964626865.1). Lineage (GTDB taxonomy): Archaea > Thermoplasmatota > Poseidoniia > MGIII > CG-Epi1 > CG-Epi1. Next base: position 4,889 of record CAZVIT010000029.1, read on the forward strand.
TGTGAGGATTCTCTTCTTTCTGTTAAAGCTCTTACTTGGTCACCTTCGCTCAATAGTAAATTTAAATGATACAAATCATCTTCATTTTCTAAACGAATATGATAGATATTACTATCACGTTTGTTATATTTCAATAAAACCTCACAAATAGACTACAATATCTAAATTTTTAGCTAATTCTTTGTAACGATTTCGTATCGTTACTTCAGTGACGCCCACAGTATCAGCAATAGTTTTTTGAGTTTTTCGTTGATCATGTACAACAGAGGCAATGTAGATTGCAGCAGCAGCTACACCAGTTGGCCCTCGTCCAGAGGTTAATTCAGCAGCTATTGCTTGATTAAGAATACTTATTGCGGTATTTTCAACATCGCCAGGTAGTTCAAGTTCTCTACAGAAACGAATAATGTAAACAGATGGAGAGGCAGGTTGAAGATTTAATTTTAATTCCCTAGAAATATATCTATATGTTCTTCCAACTTCTTTTTTAGAAGCTCTTGAGGCTTCTGTGATTTCAGTTAGAGTTCTCGGAACTTCACATCTTCTACAGGCTCCATAAAGTGCAGCAGCAGCGACACCTTCTACGGAACGTCCTCTTACAAGATTGTCTTGTACAGCTCGTCTGTACAACATAGCAGCTTCTTCTCTAACTTGACGGTGCAAACCAATTTTGGAAGCTAATCTATTTAATTCATTAAGAGCCTGAGCTAAGTTCCGGTCTGCAGAATTTGATGCTCGAGTTCTATTTTGCCATTTTCGCATCCTGTAAACTTGAGCTCTATTTTTAGTTGGAACATTATTTCCGTTAATATCACGTCCACCCCAACCAATATCTGTAGAAAGGCCTTTATCATGAACCATTACAGACATAGGTGCTCCGCCACGAGCTCTTCTTTCATTTTGTTCAGAATCGAAGGCTCTCCACTCAGGACCTTGATCAATAACTTGATCATCTACAACAAGTCCACAATTTCTACAAGTAACCTCCCCACGCTTGTAATCACGTACAATATGTTCTGAATCACATTCTGGGCATTCAGTTAATTCCTCAACGTCTATTTCGCTAACTTTCTCGGAACTTTTCATATTCATTTTCATTAAAGAATTTTGCCAATATAAGCTTTGGGCCAATCCCTTTAAATTCCCCATTTTAGAAGAAGGTGGAACACACAGTATAGATAACCTATTTTATGAACCTTGTATAAAGTAAATCAATGCGTCGAGTAAGAGATTCTATACATGATTACATTGACTTAAATTTTTTGGAGTCCTCTTTAGTAGATACAGAGCCTTACCAAAGGTTACGTTGGATTAAGCAATTAGGCTCCGCAAATTTAGTTTATCCAGGAGCAAACCATACAAGACTTGAGCATGGCATTGGTACCGGCCACTTAGTAACCCAAATGGCCAAGCAATCAGGAGTTCCTGAGGATGAAATTCATTTAGTTTCAATTGCAGGTTTATTACATGATTTGGGCCACTCTCCATATTCTCATTTAGCAGACGAATTGCCGTTTGGAAAAGATCATGTTGATGTAACTCAAGACATAATTAAGGAAAGCCAAATATCAGATATTTTTCATTCTGAAGGAATAGATAGTAATGAAATTTGTAAACTGATTAGGGGCGATCACAAGTACGGTTCTTTGATTTCTGGAGATATTGATGGTGATCGTCTTGATTATCTTATGCGAGATTCTCATTATACTGGTGTGAAAACAGGAGTAGATACAGGCAGACTAATTACAAAAATGTCTATTACAAATAATGAATTAGTAATTGGAGAGAGTGGGTTACCAGTAGTTGAAACATTTTTAACTTCAAGATCAATTATGTTTCCAACAGTTTATTTCCATCCATTTTCAAGAGGTGCTGAACTAATGTTAGCGAGAGCTACAAAATCAGCCATAAATGAAGATAAGTTTTCATATGATGAATTTATTTCTTACACAGATCATAAATTTCTTTCTGAATTAAATTCGGGAGGCGGTCTTTCAAAAAAATTGGTTAATAATTTTGAAAAAAGGCACATAATCAAAAGAGTAGTTAGCATTACTAAGGATGAAACGGAAGAAATGGGAATAACTAAGTCAAGTGTTGATAATTTTGAATCATCTATTGCTGGAAAACTAGATATTGATACATCAGAAATATTTATGGACTTACCTCCTCTAAAAGTAGTTCCAGTAATGAAAGTTAAAATTCTTAAAGAGGACGGAACACTAGATTATGCGAGTAATATGTCTACAATAACAAAAAGCTTGTATGAGGCTCAGTTCGATCATTGGAGATGCCGAATTTATGCACCAGCTGATTTATCGGAGCAAGCTTCAAAAATTGCAAAACAGGAATTGGGAATTTAAATGTCAAAATCTATACAAAAATTTATTGAAGGCCTTAATTGGAAAGTAGAAGATAGTAAGTGGGATGGTAATGCACATTTATTTTTTGTTAAGGAACCTGAAAATTTAGAGAAAAAATTTGAGGAATTAAGATTAGCCCTTAAAGTAGCAAATACTTTTGGAGCAGGCCGTCTTTTTCCAATGTTAAGGCGAACAGGCAATGAATTGATTTTAGTAATTCTTCCTCAACCATCTTATGATTATTATGAAGGTAAAATTAATTTGTATTTACTTTTGGCAACTTTTTTTACTACAACATGGGCCGGTGCAATGTGGTGGGCATCGTACGACGATTCATCAATTATTGATATGAGTTGGTGGTGGCTTAGGATTCTGATAAGTCCACAAATCTTTTTCATGGGTTTTCTTACTTTTTCTTTGCCATTAATGCTAATTCTTGGAGCTCATGAGATGGGGCATTATTATTATGCAAAGAAGCATAATCTTGATGCATCATTACCATTCTTTTTGCCAATGCCTCCAATGATATTTCCATTTGGGACAATGGGTGCGTTTATTTCAATAAGAGAGCCCATACCTAATAGAAAAGCCCTTTTAGATGTTGGAGCAAGTGGACCTATTGCAGGTCTTTTGGTTGCTATACCAGTTACACTTCTTGGTTTTTGGTTAACTGAATTTTATGCAGTGTCAG